>JBQELM010000353.1:1648-2919 GCA_052103915.1 Mycetocola sp.
TCACGACGTCACAACTCAACTCAACACGTCACAACTCAGTCAGCTCCGGCACTGCCGGACCAGAACGAAAGGGGCCATCATGGCCGAACGAACCGCACGAATCGCCAGCGCCTCAGGCCTGCACGCCCGCCCGGCGAAGATCTTTGTTGAGGCGGTTGGCGAGACGGGGATCCCCGTCACCATCGCCCTCCCCGGCGGCCCCGAGCTGAACGCCGCAAGTATTCTGTCCCTGATGGGGCTGGGTGCAGGCCACGGCGCAGAGGTGGTTCTGCGAGCCGAGGGCGAGCAGGCAGACGAGGTCCTCGACGCACTGGTCGGCCTGCTGGAAACAGACCTCGACGCCGCCTAGAGAACCTCAACAAACCACCCACGGCACGACACCGTGACCGTGGGGAGCACACAGCCCGATCGTGATGGGGGTCACGGTCGGGCTGTTGTGTGTCGTGTGCAGGCCTGCTGCGTTGGTCAGCCACCCACCCGTGCGCGGACAGGCATGCTGGTGGACAGGGTGCGGGTAGAGCCGGGACGTCTCTCAGATCCCCAGAATCAGCTTGGCAACGGTGAAGTACAGCACCAGACCCGTCGCATCGCAGAACGTGGAGATGAACGGCGTGGAGAACACCGCGGGGTCAACCCTGACGGTTTTTGCCACGAGAGGCATCACACCGCCAACGGTCGCCGCAATCGTGCACACACCAATCAGCGTGATCCCAATCACAAAGCCCATGTCCAGGTCAAAAACCCAGGTGGCCGCTGCGAAGCCGAGCACACCAAGGATCGCGCCAAGCAGCAGCCCCGTGCGCGCCTCCTTGTAGGCGACATGGCCAATGTCCCGTGGTGTTGCCTCGTCCATGGCGAGCGCCCTGGTCACGGTCGTGGCGGCCTGTGATCCGGTGTTTCCGCCGATTCCCGTCAGCAGTGGGATGAACAGCGACAGGGCCACCCGCTGCTCCAGGGTTGTCTGGAAGATGTCGAGCACGTTGACCGTGAGCACGCCAGAAATCGCCAGCACCAGCAGCCAGACAACACGCGAGCGTGCCACGCCGAGCACGCTGGTCAGCAGGTAGGGACGGGACAGCGGCTCGGCGCCACCCGCACGTGCCGCGTCCTCCTTGTCCTCGGCCTCAACGATGCGCTGTGCGTCCTCACCGCTGAGCATGCCGATGAGCCGGTTCTCCGTGTCGACGATCGGCAGGGCGGAGATGCTGTCCTCATCGATCAGTCGCCGGGCGGCAAGCTCGGCCTCGTCGTCAACGCGGGCGCTGACCGGG
>JBQELM010000354.1:0-2918 GCA_052103915.1 Mycetocola sp.
AGCCTATTACGTGTGCCGGTTGTGGCGGATTACTTGATCGTTACTGACGTCATAATTGTCTCGACGGCAGGGGCGCCGTCTGCGCCACCGTCTTCAACGCCCTTGTCGGCGATGCCACTAACGAGCTCGTCGAGTCCGTCGGTGACGTGGCCAAGAACGGTGTAGCCACCGGCGCTATCTGAACCGATGGTCGTGTCTTCGTAGACGATGAAGAACTGGCTGCCCATGCTGTAGCCGTCGTTGCCAACACGAGCCATCGCGATGGTTCCTGCGGGGTACACATCGTCACTCGGCGCGTTTTCGATGGGGCCGTAGCTATAGCCGGGGGTGCCGGAAAGTGTGCCGTCCGGTGAACCGCACTGAAGGACAGAGAATCCGTCGGTCGTCAGGCGGGGGCAGCTGAGGCCGTCGTAGAAACCTGACTGGGTGAGGCTGATGAACGAGGCAACTCCCTGAGGTGCCGCAGCGCCATCCAGCTCGATCCCGAGGGTGATGTCGTCATTAAAGACGATGTCACCCGTCCAGGTCCGTCCCTCACTGAGTTCGATGTCAGGAACATCACCGGAGTTCTGGCCAGCGGCGGCTGAGGCCGTCGGAGTGGCGGTGTCCGTGGCGGATGCCTCGGGCGCCGGGGCGCCGGGGTTGACAGCGAATTGAACAAGGGCTGCAACAACAATCACAGCGGCGGACGCGATTACTGCGATCCAGTTGTCACGCACTCGTCGTTGACGTCTCGTGTTGTGAACACCCTGTCTGACTTCATACGCATGCAAACGACGGCGCTCTTCGCGCTGACGACGTTCCTCGTTGTGCGATGCCACAGTTCTCCTCGTGACCAAAATGAGCGGGGGATGTGCCGACATGACGGCAGCGCTCACCATGCTATCGGTATGGCGCGGGGGAGGTGCACGGACTGCGTGAGACGGATCCAGGTCGGTGACCACGCGGTGAGTACACAGGCCGCCTCGCGGCGAAGCGTCTGTGGTGCCGGGTACGGTTAGAGGGTGCAGTCACAGGGTTTTCACGCGGGAGCTGTTCCGCTCGCCGTTCGGATGCGTCCCCGCAGCCTCGACGAGGTCGCAGGGCAGACCCATTTGTTGCGCCCCGGCTCACCGCTCCGGCGTCTCGCCTCCGATGACAGCGGCACAACAGGAGCGAGCTCCGTCATCCTCTGGGGCCCACCCGGTACGGGTAAAACAACGATCGCGCAGGCCATCGCGCACAGCTCAGGGCGGCGTTTTGTTGAGCTCTCTGCGGTGACAGCCGGTGTTAAAGATGTCAGGACGGTCATGGAAGAGGCCATGACAAGTCGTGACCTTTATGGTCTTGCGACCGTTCTTTTCCTTGATGAGATCCATCGTTTCAGTAAGGCACAGCAGGATGCACTGCTTCCCGGCGTTGAAAACGGCTGGGTGATCTTGGTTGCTGCGACCACCGAAAACCCGTCGTTCTCGGTGATTTCTCCGTTGCTGTCTCGGTCGCTGCTGCTCACGCTTGAGCAGCTCAGCGACCAGGACCTGGGTGTTTTGCTTGACCGGGCCGTTGCGGATCAGCGTGGTCTTGATGATGAGTATGTGCTTGAGCCGGAGGCTCGGCGCGCCCTGATCCAGCTTGCTTCCGGTGATGCGCGCCGGGCTCTGACCGCGCTTGAAGCGGCGGCCGTCGGAGCGGTGACACCGCAGGAAGCGGCCGAGCACGCGGCGGAGTTGGTTCGGACCCAGAACCCGGCATCGTCGGAGGAGCGGGCGGACGAGGACGGCACTGCGGCTGACGAGGGCGACGCCGCGGCTGACGACTCCAACACGGCGGCAAGCGACGAAGACGCTACGGCATCCGACGAAGACCCTGCGGCACACGATGAAGCCACCGCGGCGAACGACGAAGCCACTGCGGCGAACGGTCGCACTGACGTTGGCGCTGGCACTGATCCGGTCGTGCCCGTTGAGAGCCGGGTCGATGGCGACACCGACACAGAAGCCGGTGAGGACCAGCGTCTCCGCATCACCGCGCAGGTTGTCGCTCAGGCCGTTGACCGCGCCCTGCTCAGGTACGACAGAAACGGTGATGAGCACTACGACGTCATTAGCGCGTTCATCAAATCGATCCGTGGCTCCGACCCCGACGCGGCTCTGCACTATCTCGCACGCATGATTGAAGCGGGTGAAGATGCCCGCTTCATTGCCAGGCGGATCATCGTGTCCGCGGCGGAAGACGTGGGGATAGCCGATCCGCAGGCGCTGACCATTGCGGTTGCGGCGGCGGACGCGGTGCAGCGTATCGGGATGCCTGAAGGGCGGATTCCGCTCGCCGAGGCCGTCGTCTACCTGGCAACGGCCGCAAAGTCGAACGCCGCTTACACCGGAATCAATGAGGCGATGGCCGATGTGAAGGCCGGGCGTTTTGGTCGAGTGCCCAAGCATCTGCGCGATGCGCACTATGCCGGAGCCAAACGTCTTGGTCACGGACGTGGTTATCGGTACCCGCACGATGACGACAGGGGAGTGGTCAAGCAGCAGTACCTTCCGGACGAGCTGCACGGACGTGTCTACTATCGGCCGAAGGCCCTCGGTAACGAGCGCGAGGTCGGTTCCAGGCTCGAAAAACTCCGCAGAATCCTGCGCGGCGGACGCCCCTAATCGGACGTGCTGCGTGCTAGTCTTGTTGGCGGCCTAGATTCAGGTGTTACGCCGGCTGCGCGACACCAACGAACGACAGGACGGTTCTGTAGCCGAACCCCCGTGGCTCATCCCTCTTACATACATACCGATCGGCATCAGTTGGTCGGCATTCGCCGTAAGAACCGTTGAAAGGAAACCGTGTCTACTAAGTCACGTACCCGTAGCAAGACCCGCCTCTCCCGGGCCCTGGGCATCGCCCTGACCCCGAAGGCGGCGAAGTACATGGAGAAGCGTCCGTAT
>JBQELM010000355.1:0-2914 GCA_052103915.1 Mycetocola sp.
CTACTGGTACTCCTCCGGCGGAGCCCGCGACGCAGCCAAGCCCACCACACCGCTGACCGTCAGCTACGAGCTCGCCAGCGAGCCCGTCGTCACGACCCAGCCGTCCGACCAGGCTGTGACGCTTGGTGAGACCGCGGTATTCACCGTTGAGGCCAGCGACGCCTCCAGCTACCAGTGGCAGTCAAAGGGCGCCACGGGTGACTGGAAGGACGAGAACGGCGCCACCTCGGCCAGCTTCAGTGTTGCGGGCACCTCCGCTGCCGCGGCACTGCAGTACCGCGTTGTAGTGACCGGCCAGGGTGGAACGGCAACCTCATCGGCAGCATCGCTGTCCGTGACGGTTCCCACCCCGACCGTGACCGTCTCAAAGACCACAAACCTGGATGCTGACGGCGAGACCGTCACCGTTACCGGCACCGGCTTCCTGCCCAACGGCACAGCGACCAACGGTAGCCGTCCGCCGCTGGCTGGCCAGTTCTCCGGCGCATACGTTGCCTTCGGCAAGTTTGCTGACACGTGGAAGATCAGCGAGGGCGCAACAGGCACCGCACGTCCCACCGACCGTGAGAACGGAACCAAGTGGGCGCTGAACACGGCACAGCACGCCGCGGTTGGTGGCGCAAACGCCGGTGCAATCGAGCTCAAGGCCGACGGAACCTTCACCACCGAGATCGCTATTGATCCCAACTTCTCTGGTGTCCCCGAGACCGGTAACTTCGGTATCTACACCTACCCGGGTGGCGGAGTGAACTACGCGGCATTTGAGACCTACACGCCGATCACCTTCGCGGCGGCCGAGCCGACCACCGAGCCCACCGTTGAGCCCACCACCGAGCCAACCGTTGAGCCGACCACCGAGCCGACCGACGAGCCCGTTGTGGAGCGCAGCACCACCGCGACCATCACCGGTGCCTCCCTTGAGGACGGCCTGACCGTTAGCGTCACCGGTAGCGACTACGTCAACCTGCCGAACTCGTCGATCGGCATGCCCGCCGCCGGCGTGTACGTTGCTCTGGTTGACTCGTCGATCGCCGATGCCGACGTCAGCACCTCAAACACCGCTGCTGTGCAGTTCGTTCGCACCATCACCGATGGCGCATTTGAGACCGTTCTCAACGCCGACGTCAGCAAGCTCAGCAAGGACTCCTCGTACAAGGTTGTCGTCTGGGTTGCTCACGGTTTTGCGACCGGTGACGCCCTGCTTTACAGCGAGCCGCTGCAGCTGACCGACGCTCAACGTGACGCGCTGTTCCGCAGCACGGAGCCGACCACGGAGCCGACTTCAGAGCCGACCACCGAACCGACTTCAGAACCGACTACTGAGCCCACTTCGGAGCCGACCACCGAACCGACCACGGAGCCCACGACCGAGCCGACCACCGAGCCCACCACGGAGCCCACGACCGAGCCCACCAAGCCGACCGGTGAGCCCACGCTGGCAACGGACGACCTCTTCACCGAGGACCACGCTGGCGACCTGGACATCACGGTGTCCGGTGACTTCAACACGGCAGAGATCGTGCTCGGTGACGAGCACGCCGGCGAGTGGATCGGTGCATCCGTTCACTCCACGCCGACGTTCCTTGGCTGGACCCAGCTGAACGCTGCGGGCGAGGCAACGGTTGATCTCCCCGAGCTTGAGGACGGCGTCCACCACCTGGCTGTCTACAGCGCCGACGGAGATGTGCTTGGTTACCAGGCCTTCACCGTTGCGAACAACGCCGGTGGCGCCGCCGACGGTGACTCGGGTTCCGGCTCCGGCTCAGCCGACGGCACCAGCGACAACGGGTCGGGAACCGCGGGTGGCAGCACGTCCACCAGCAGTGCCACCCCCGCCGCTGCAAGCACGGGTTCAGGCCTGGCCTCGACCGGTGCTGAGCTGAACGGTGCGGCAATCGCCGGACTTGTTCTGCTGATCCTGGCTGCAGGCACCCTTGGTGTTGCCCGCCGCCGTCAGGCAGCACGCAACTAACGCAACACGCAAAAAGTGCGGGCCCCGACCATGATGGTCGGGGCCCGCGCCGTTAACGCTGATTCCCGTCAGTGCCGATGTCCGGGAGCCGCCGCGCCCCGCTCACCCGATCAGGCAGAGGGAGCGTCCGTTCAGTCCAGCGAGCCGATCCGCCAACGGCGGGCCGACGAAGTGAAGTCGGCAGCAAACTCGGAATGACGCAGGGCACGCCTGGTCAACTCACTGCTGCGTTCCGGGACAACCGAGTCGTGGTCGTCGGCGTGGGCGCTCGCCCCGGCCGCCGCCACACGGCAGTACGCCGCCGCCCGTTCCAGGGCGATGGCAAAATCGCCACTGTACGCACCGCGAAGAATCTGATCGGCCAGACCGCTCACCTCGTCAGGCCCCGTTGGGGTTTCCACCCCGGCGACGATCGGATCGATGGTGCGGAGCACCTCAACCCCCCGCTGATACTGCACCGCCGCCATTTCCGGATTGCGTTGAATCACCAGTCGCAACACATTCAGACGCCACAGCACACCGGGCAGACTGCGCGAGGGTGCAACCGCCCACAACTGAGCCAGCGTGTCGATGCCATGCTCGTCGGTGAACGCCAAAAGCCGATCCACCACCTCGGTGTCGCCACTGCCACGCACCCGCGTCAACAGAGCCTGCGCAGTTTCGTGGGCGACTCGGGAGGTCTCCGCGGGGTCGGGCGCACCGGCGTGACCATCAAGCATGCTTCCCGGCATTCGAACCGGGCGGGGGAACTCCGCGGCCACACGCACCTTCTCTCTCACGTCAGACGTTCAACTGTACGCCCGGGGTCGGCTCAGCGCGTTGGCGTTCGCCGAGCGCAGACACGGTGCGGCCTCGGGTGGAAGCATGCCCCGCTACCCCCTAAACTGTTTCCGTTGGGCCTGTAGCTCAGTTGGTAGAGCATCGGACTGTTAATCCGCGGGT
>JBQELM010000356.1:0-2899 GCA_052103915.1 Mycetocola sp.
AAGGGTCTGACCGGCGGACGGAGCGTTCACCTCACCGACTGGCCCGAGCAGAGCGAATTCCCCGAAGATGCAGCCCTGGTTGAGGCGATGGACCGGGTTCGCGCCATCACCGGTGTGGTTCAGGCACTGCGCAAGCGTGCCGGTCGTCGTGTCCGCCAGCCGCTGAGCCTTGTCACCGTTGTCGCGGCGAACGCTGCCGCCCTTGAGCCGTTTGCTGACATCCTGCGCGACGAGCTCAACGTGAAGCAGATCAGCTTTGTTGAGTTTGATGAGGGAGCGAGTGAGCGCCACGGCATCACCCAGCGCCTCACCGTGAACGCCCGCGCGGCCGGCCCGCGTCTGGGCAAGACGGTGCAGCAGGCCATCAAGGCGGCGAAGACGGGAGACTGGTCCGAGCAGGACGGCGTTGTTGTTGCTGGTGGTCTGGCCCTTGAGCCTGGCGAGTATGAACTCGTGCTTGAAACCAGCGCCGACGCCGCGGCTGACCGTGAGACGGGATTGCTGGCCGGCGGCGGGTTTGTTCTGCTTGACACCGCTCTCACCCCCGAGCTTGAGGCCGAGGGCCTGGCCCGCGACCTGATTCGCTCCGTCCAGGACGCCCGCAAGCGTGCCGGGTTTGAGATGTCGGACCGGATCACCCTGCGTGTGCTGTTCACCAACGAGGACGACGCCCAGGCCGTGCGTGACGCCGCATCGGTTGTTGATGTGGCGGCGGAGACGCTGGCCCTGTCCGAGACGGAGGAGCGCGGATACAGTGTGCTCTCGCCATCAACGGGACTGGCCGAGCTTCCTGCCGACGCCGACGTGTCGGAGTGGCTGGTCACCGCTGACTCCGAAGCCTCGGAGTTTGACCAGGACGTCGCTGCCGGTCAGTACGCCAACCGCGGTCGGTTTATTGTCCGTGTGTCACGACGGGAGCGTTCAACCGATGTCTGATTTTCGGGATAGGGCTGACGCAATCTACGCATCCCTGCTTCAACGCACGGGGGAGGGGGCGCCACGGCCAGGCCTGGCGCCAACCCGGAGCGCACTGCAGCTGCTCGGCGACCCGCAGCGCGCGTACCCGGTGATCCAGCTCACCGGCACCAACGGTAAGACAAGCACCGCACGGATGATCGACTCGCTGCTCCAGGCGCACGGTCTCCGGACCGGTCGCTTCACCAGCCCGCACGTAGATCGGTTCACCGAGCGCATCGCGCTCAACGGCGAACCGATCTCCGACGAGGACCTGGTCCGCAACTGGGATGAGATTGAACCGTTCATCGAGATGGCCGATCAGGCGCTCGTTGACCAGGGTGCTCACCGACTGACCTTCTTCGAGGTGCTCACGGTCCTGGCGTTTGCGGTCTTTGCCGACGCGCCGATTGACGTGGCCGTCATCGAGGTGGGAATGGGAGGGGAGTGGGACTCGACCAACACCGCTGATGCGGAGGTTGCGGTGTTCACGCCCATCGACCTTGACCACACCGACCGTCTTGGTCGTACGATCACCCAGATCGCCACCACGAAGTCGGGCATCATCAAGCCGGGAGCTCGGGTGGTTTCTGCCGCCCAGACCCCGGAGGCTGCCGCTGTGTTGCGCGCCGCTTCCGAGCGCTTTGAGGCTGCGCTGTACACGGAGGGAACTGATTTTGTGATCAGTGCCGACCGGGTGGCTGTAGGCGGTCAGCTCATCTCCGTTCAGGGACGCGCTGGCACGTATAACGACGTGTTCCTTCCCCTTCTTGGGGCCCATCAGGCGCAGAACGCCGCAACCGCGATTGCCGCGGTGGAGACGTTCCTTGGTGATGGCTCGCAGGGACTGACGGAAGAGTTGGTTGAGGAGGGCTTGGCCGGAGTGTCGTCTCCCGGTCGGCTCCAGGTGATCGCGACGGGGCCAACCGTCATCGTCGACGCCGCGCACAACCCGCACGGTGCCCGCGCATTGGCGGGGGCGCTCGGGGAGTTCTTTGACTTTGACGAGATCGCCCTTGTCATCGGAATCCTCGACGACAAGGACGCAGACGGTGTGCTGCGTGCCCTGCAGCCGGTGGTGAGTCGCGCCTATCTGACCCGGTCGGAGTCGGAGCGTGCGCTGGATGTGGAGCAGCTGGATCGGATCGCTCAGGACGTGTTCCCTGTTGACACCACCTTTGTCCAGGACTACCTGGAGGACGCGCTCAGCGCCGCGCGTGACTGGGCAGCTGAGGGCGACAAGCGTGCGGTTGTTGTGACCGGATCTATCACGCTGCTGGCCGAGGCCAGAACCATTGCAGAGGACAGGGGGTGGACCGAGTGAGGGGCCGCAGTATCACCCAGATGCTCGGTAGCATCGTTGTGACGTTTGAGTTGCTTGTCATCTTCCTCGGCTCCCTGGTTGCCTTTGGGCTGAAGGCCGTATCCCCGATGACAGCGTTTGTGGGCGGCGGGGTGATCTGCGTGCTGCTTATTCTGAGCGCTCTGCTTCTTCCCCGGACCATTGGTCTGGTTGTGGGCACGGCCGTGCATGTCGCTATCGTTGTCACCGGCATTGTGCTGCCGGCCATGTATGTGGTTGGCGCACTCTTCCTCGCCCTGTGGCTGTACTGCATGTACACGGGAATCAAGATTGATCGTGGTCGCCTCGCGGCCGGAACGGAGACAGCCCAATGAATATCGAAGAAACCCTTGTTCTGGTGAAGCCTGACGGCGTTGCCCGCGGCCTGACCGGAGAGATTCTGCGCCGTATCGAGGCGAAGGGCTACTCGCTGGTAGACATCCGGCTGGTGCAGCCGGACAGGCAGATCCTGAGCACCCACTACGAGGAGCACCAGGGCAAGCCGTTCTACGAGCCCCTGGTCGAGTTCATGCTCTCCGGTCCCGTCGTCGCGATCGTGGAGGAGGGCGAGCGGGACATCGAAGGTTTCCGTTCGCTCGCTGG
>JBQELM010000357.1:0-2888 GCA_052103915.1 Mycetocola sp.
GCCGACCTGGAGACCATTGACAAGGCGCTCCCTCGCTACGAGAAGGAGGTCAAGGGCAAGCGCCTGGACAAGACCGTTCTTGACGCCGCGCTTGAGGCGAAGGCCGTACTGGACACCGGTGTGCCGCTGTCAGCCAAGAACGTTGACCTTGAGCCGATCCGCGAGCTGGGGCTGCTGACGGCCAAGCCGTTCATCTACGTCTTCAACGTGGACGAGAGTGTGCTGGGCAACCAAGCCAAGCTGGACGAGCTGGCCGCGCTGGTTGCACCGGTCAAGGCCATCTTCCTTGACGCCAAGGTCGAGTCTGAGCTGATCGACCTTGACCCGGAGGACGCGGCCGAGCTGCTCGCCTCCACCGGTCAGACCGAGTCCGGCCTTGACCAGCTGGCCCGCATCGGTTTTGACACGCTTGGACTGCAGACCTACCTGACGGCTGGTCCCAAGGAGACCCGCGCGTGGACGATCCCGCAGGGTGCCAAGGCTCCGCAGGCCGCCGGTGTCATCCACACCGACTTTGAGCGTGGCTTCATCAAGGCCGAGATCATCTCCTTTGCCGACCTGGTTGAGACCGGCTCCGTTGCCGAGGCTCGCGCCAAGGGCAAGGCCCGCATGGAGGGCAAGGAGTACGTCATGCAGGACGGCGACGTGGTCGAGTTCCGCTTTAATGTCTGATCAGCTTCCCCCGTGTCCTGAGTGCGGGAGTGAATTTGCGTACGAGTCCGGGGCGCTGCTGACCTGTCCGATGTGTGGCCACGAGTGGTCAGCGGAGGCGGCGACCGAGGATACCGGTGACAGTGGTACCGACGCCTCCGTTGTGACGGACGCGGTGGGAAACGTTCTTGCCGATGGTGACGCGGTCACGGTTGTGAAGGACCTGAAGGTTAAGGGTGCCGGCGGTGGTGTTGTGAAGGTGGGCACAAAGGTGCGCAGTATTCGCCTCATCACCGACGGTGTTGGCGATCACGACATCGACGCGAAGGTGCCCGGCTTTGGTCAGATCCAGCTCAAGTCGAGTGTGGTGAAGAGGGTTCTGTAGCGCCTGCCTCGCTGGTGCGCGCCCGCAACCAGGCGCGTATCCGTGCGCGCGCGTTGGCGTAGGGCGACGAGGTGTTGAACGAGATCATCCGGCCCATCGTCCACTTTCCGTACCAGGGACTGCCGTAGAGCTCGTCGTCGTTGTGGCTGATGATCAGGTCAATGATCCGGTCTTTTGCCTTGCGTAGCTGCTGGCGCAGGCTGTCCCAGCTGTCGTCCGCGTGCTCGGCGTAGTACCGCTGGGCGAGAAGCCCCAGCTGGTTCCAGCGAACACCGGCGGCGGGGAACTCGTCGGGCAGCCCAGTGTTCCGGCGCTCGTGCCAGGTGAGGACCTGGGTGTTCCAGCCGATGAGGTAGGCAACCAGGTCGGCCGGGCTCAACAGGGTGCCGCTCGCGTGTCCATCGAGTGTGCGCTCGCGAACGGCGTCCGGCGGGACGCGGTCAAGGTCGGTTTCTAAGCGCGTGAAGGTGCTGGTGATCGCAGTGATCAGCTCGTCTCGGGTCGTGGGCACGGCCATGCGACGACCATAACAATGCGGCACATCGGGCGTTGTCGCGATTCGTGACTTTCTTGTCGTCGCGCCCGCAATCTGCCCGGCCTTGACCCTCACACAGGTGTGAGGGTCGCACGATGTGTCCATGACACACACCAACCAGCCCCAGCAGCTCCGCCTGATCATCGAGACCGACGACTTTGAGAGCGCGCTCCGCTTCTATCGCGACGTGCTGGGCATGCCGGAGCTGCCCGCATTCGCCACCGAGGGTGACGACCGCGTGGCCATCCTGACCGCCGGTGTGGCCACGCTTGAACTGGCCACTCGGACGCATGCGCGGAACATCGACCGGATGGAGAACGTGCCGTCCACGCAGGGAACCGTGCTTCGCCTGGCGCTGGAGGTCGCGGACACCGCGCAGGCAACGGATGCCGCCGTTGGCGGGGGAGCCGAGCTGATTGCTGCGCCGGTGGTGACCCCGTTCCGCAGCATCAACTCCAGGGTGCAGGGGCCGGACGGCTGGCAGGTGACGTTCTTCCAGGAGACGGAGTCACCTCAGGAGCGGCACTCGCAGCCGGGTTTCACAGTGGACGGTGACCGGCCGCGGTGACCGCATCCAGGCGACGATGGTGTTTGAGCGGATCATCTGAGCGGACCTCTAGTCCTCAATCTCTACCGCTGTGCGCGGCAGCAGTGGAATGGCGATCAGGCAGAGCACGGACACCGCCAGGATCACGCCGAGCGTTGTTGTCATCGCGGGAACGGCTCCGGTCGGGAGCGCACTGATGAAAACTGTTGACACCAGCGCGGAACCGATGCCGTTGGCGATCTGCTGGACCGCACTGAGCGACCCGCTCGCGGAGCCTGCTTCCTCCGGTTTCAGGTCACCCAGGGCGGTGTTGAAGACCGAGTTGAAGCAGATGCCGGCGGCGGCGCCGATGAGGCCCGTCGCAATGAGGTTTTGCCACCAGCTGACCTGCACGTCGCTGATCAGCACAAACAGCAGCAGGGTTCCGGTGCCGACCAGGGTGGTGAGCATGCCGATCAGGACCAGACGTCGGCCCAGCTTCACGATGAGCCTGTTGGCGATGCCCGACCCGACGATGATGCCGATCGTGAGCGGGATCAGACTCACCGAGGTCTGGGTGGGCGTGTAGCCGAGGCCCAGCTGGAAGAAGAGGCTGATCACGTACATGAGCCCGCTGAAGCTGGCGAACACGCACAGACCAACAACAAGGCCTGAGGTGAAACCGCGGTTCGCAAACAGGCTGCGTGGCAGGAGGGGGTCCTCCGCGCTGAGCTGCCGCCAGACGAAGAGCACAAGCAGCAGGGCGCCACCGACGGCGCTACCGATGGTTA
>JBQELM010000358.1:0-2876 GCA_052103915.1 Mycetocola sp.
GGGGATGTCGGGGGGGAAGGGCGCGGGTGACGGACCGGCTGCACACGCAGCCGAGAGGCACAGACTGATCAGCCAGCTCCGCCGCAGAATTGTGCCTGTTGTGCTTCGACGGACAAAAGCGGATGTGGCACCGGAGCTTCCCGACAAGCAGGAACAGATCATCAGGGTCCCACTGTCCGATGCGCATCGTGATCTGTACGCGCTCACTCTGCAACGCGAGCGGCAGAAGCTTCTTGGCCTGCTTGAGGATCTGGACCGCAATCGCTTTATTGTGTTCCGCTCGTTGACGCTGTTGCGCATGCTGGCTCTTGATCCACGCCTCATTGATGCGCACGCGCATGGCGACATCGTGTCAAACAAGCTGAATACCCTGCTTGAACGGGTGACGGTACTCGCGGCAGAGGGCCACCGTGTGCTGGTGTTTAGTCAGTTCACCAGTTACCTGTCGCTGGTGTCTGAGCGGCTGACGGCTGCCGGCATCGGTGTCAGTTACCTGGATGGCGCCACCAGGGACCGGGCGGCGGCGGTTGCTGAGTTCCGCGCGGGTGGCGCGGACGTGTTCCTGATCAGCCTGAAGGCCGGGGGGTTTGGTCTCACACTCACTGAGGCCGACTACGTTTTCATTCTTGATCCGTGGTGGAATCCCGCGGCCGAAAACCAAGCGATTGACCGCGCGCATCGGATTGGTCAAACCCGATCCGTGATGGTGTACCGGTTGATTGCCGAGGACACGATCGAAGAAAAGGTGCAGGCTCTCCAGTCGCGGAAGGCCCGGCTCTTTGACGAGGTCGTTGGTGACGGCGACCCGTTTGCGCTGCCGCTGGGGGCGGACGATATTCGTGCCCTTCTGGAGGAGTTATGACGGTTGGGGTTCCGTCGCCGATACTCACCCGGTGAGCGGTGAGCGGTGAGCGGTGAGCGGTGAGCGGTGAGCGGTGAGCGGTGAGACAGGGACGGTGAACGTTCGGCGGTCCGGCCCGGCGTTATCGTCGAACCCGGCCGTCCCGCTACGTTAAGATGTTGTGGTGCGCCTCCGTAGCTCAGGGGATAGAGCAGGAGCCTTCTAATCTCTTGGTCGCAGGTTCGAATCCTGCCGGGGGCACTGTTGCGACTGTGCTGAGCACGGCACAGCTTCTTGCTGTGATACTCAACCGGTGGAGAGCGTTGTGGGCGATGGGCGATGGGCGATGTCTGATCTGCTCAGTACTGTGAGGACATGGGTCTTTCTCTTAACTTCATCGGATTGGTCGCACGCGACCTCGACGCAACGCTCGCCTTCTACCGTGCGCTGGGGCTGGACGTCCCCGAGCGTGAGGATGACCAGGTGCATGTTGAGGTTCGGTTGCCATCCGGCATCGTTCTGGCCTGGGACACGGTGGAGACAATCCAGAGTTTTGACCCGGACTTCGTTCCGGGGTCTGGTGGTCACCGTGCCGCGCTGGCCTTTGAATGCGGGTCTGTTGAGGAGCTGAACGGGGTGTATTCGGCATTGGTTTCTGCCGGGCATCACGGTCAGGTTGAGCCGTGGGACGCGCCGTGGGGGCAGCGGTACGCGACTCTGCATGATCCGGACGGCACGGCGGTGGACCTGTACGTCCAGCTGTAGCGTCCACCTGCTGCTGACGACCGGGGGAGTCCCGAAAGGAAGAGCCACGTCAACACCGAGGTCGTCGTGAGTGAGCCTCAACTCTGGTTGTGATGACGGCGGTGCCGGGGACGCCTCTCGCAAATCATTTGCCCCGGTGCTACCCTCGTAGTGAGCCGTTTTCACGGCTGCGGACGAGGGCGCAGTACCCGCACAGCGACAAGACTGACCACTACTGGAGGTCTTGTGTTGTATTGGTCCGTGTTGATTGCCTCGGGGATGCTCGAGGCTGTGTGGGCAATTTCACTTGCTCAAACCAAGGGGTTCACCCGGCTCCGCCCAACGCTTGTTTTTCTTGGCGCGCTAGCGCTGTCCATGGCTGGTTTGGCTTTTGCGATGACCGGTCTGCCAACGGGGACCGCCTATGCGGTCTGGGTTGGTATTGGTGCTGTGCTCACCGTTGTGGTCTCCATGCTGCGCAAGGAAGAGGAGGTGTCGCCCGCGCGGGTGATTCTCCTTTTTGTGCTTGTCGCCAGCGTGGTTGGCCTGAAGGTGGTGAGCTAGATGCCGTGGATCGTCCTTCTTGCCAGTGCCGTGCTTGAGGCGGTGTGGGCAACGGCCCTTGGCCGTTCTGCTGGATTCACCCAGCTGGTACCGAGCGTCGTCTTTGCGCTTGCGCTGGCCGCGAGTATGGCAGGTCTTGGATATGCGGCTCGGAGCATTCCGATTGGTACCGCATACGCTGTGTGGACGGGTCTTGGCGCCGCGCTGACGGTTGGTTTTGCCTTGATCAGTGGTGATGAGGTGGCGTCCCCGCTCAAGATTGTTTTCCTGATTGGAATTGTTGGGGCGGTTATTGGTCTGAAGCTCGTCAGCCCCAAAAAGCCGTCGCCGGTGGACTCCTAGATTCTGCGCCGCCGCGGGTAGTGGCATGGCCACAGCCATGATGCTGCCCGCGGTGTGACGAGTGGCCGATAGGGTGGAACGGTGCGCTTGATTTTTGTACGACACGGTCAGACTCCCGCTAACGTCCTCGGTTCGCTTGATACCGACGCCCCTGGACCAGGATTGACGGATCTTGGTCATTCCCAGGCCCTGGCGGTTGTCTCCGATCTGGAGAGCTACAGTATCGACCGCCTTGTGGTGTCGAACCTCCGCCGTACTCACCTCACCGCCGCGCCGCTCGTTGCGGCAACGGGTCTGACGCCGGTGGAGCGGCCGGGTGTGCGTGAGATTGAGGCGGGCGACTGGGAGAAGCTCAACGACGCCGCATCCGTGCACGGTTACATGG
>JBQELM010000359.1:0-2871 GCA_052103915.1 Mycetocola sp.
ATCGGGGTGGCGGCGAGAATGATCATCCCTGCCATCATCCCATCTGCATCCCATCGCACAGGCGCGGGCACGCTGGCTAAACTGTTGCGGTGTCAACGACTCCCGAATCCCGCGACGACCACTCCGTGCTGACGTCCGGTTCCGCAGCTGGCTCTGAGCCGCCCGCCGACGCTCCCGTGCCACCCGTGGTCCCCGTCGCCCCGGTGATCCCAGCCGGTTCGGACAGTGACCAGGCCGAGGGCAGCCCCTCCCCCACGCTGACCGAGCGGGCCAGGGCAACGGGCAGTCGGATCGACGACTGGTTTGGTGGCCTGATGGCACGTCCCGGCCTCAACCGGCTGTGGACCTGGGGCGGACCGGCCGTCGTGCTCCTGGTTGCCGCTGTTCTTCGACTGTGGAACCTGGGCCACCCGCACGAACTCGTTTTTGACGAGACCTACTACGTCAAAGACGCGTACACGCTCCTCAACAACGGCTACGAGTCCACCTGGCCTGAGGACCCCAACGACCGCTTCAACGCCGGCGACACAGACATTTTCACCACGGACCCCTCGTATGTGGTTCACCCGCCGCTGGGCAAGTGGCTGATCGCGCTTGGTCTTGCCGTGTTCGGTGCGGGAGACAGCGTCGGCTGGCGCATCTCCACCGCCATCATCGGCATTCTGGGCGTCGCTCTTGTCATGGTTGCCGCGCACCTGCTCTTCCGCTCCCGCCTGCTGACCGTTGTGGCCGGAACACTCATGGCCGTTGACGGTCACGCGATTGTCATGTCGCGGGTGGCCATCCTTGACAACTCCGTCATGTTTTTTGCCCTCATTGGTTTTGTCTGCGTGCTGCTTGATCGGCGTCAATACGGGGCACGACTGGCCGCCGCCGTCATCGGGTCACCGCTGGGGACGGGGCCAGCCATCTGGTGGAGGCCCTGGCTGTTTGCGGCGGGTGCCGCCTTTGGTGCCACAACGGCCGTGAAGTGGTCTGGGCTGTACTTCCTTGCCGCGTTTGGGCTGTACGTGGTCGGAAGCGACATCCTGCGCCGCCGCCGGCTGGGCCTGCCCAACTTTGTCCGTGGTGCCCTGTTCACGCAGGGCCCGGTCAGTTTTGTGCTGATGGTTCCCATCGCAGCGGTGGTGTACCTGTCCAGCTGGACGGGCTGGCTGGTCACCGACGGTGGCTACGACCGGCACTGGGCCGAGGAGCCGGGCAACGCCATGACGGGTGTGTTCTCGTGGATTCCGCTGTCACTTCAGTCGCTGATGCACTACCACCAGAGCGCATACAACTACCACCTCGGCCTCAGCACGCCGCACACCTACCAGGCATCCCCGCTCGGCTGGACTCTGCTGCTTCGGCCCACAAGCATGTTCTACTCCTCCGCCACCGCCGGGGAGGGCGACTGCACAATTGACGCCTGTTCCCAGGCGATCACCTCCATCGGCAACCCGCTGATCTGGTGGGCGGGGACGGCGGCCCTGTTCTACCTGCTGTACCGCTACGTCGCGCGCGGCGAGTGGACACACGGGGCCATCCTGATGGGCATCGTCGCCGGGTACCTGCCCTGGATGATGTACCTGAACCGCACCGTGTTCCAGTTCTACTCGATCAGCTTTGAGCCGTACCTGATCCTGGCGCTGACGGCTGCCATTGGAGTACTGATCGGAACACCACGCTCCCCCAGGCACAACAGGACACGTGGGCTCGCGCTTCTGGCCGTGTTCATGGCCGCGGTCCTGGCGCTGAGCGTGTTCTGGTATCCACTGTGGTCGGGGTCAACGGTCAGTTATGACTTCTGGCACCTGCACATGTGGTTCCCGTCGTGGGTATAGCCCCCTCGCGGACCGCAACCCTCGCGCCCGGCCTTGGCCTGGCTGCGGGTGGCGCGGCGCTGGCCTGGCTTGCCTCGCTGGCACTGCCGTCGATTCCGTGGCTGAGCTGGTGTGTGCTGCTTGGTCTTGCCACGGGCCAGATCCCCGCCGTCCGCCGTGTCTTCGACGGGCGCGCGTCTGCGGGCATGTCACTGGTCTCGAAGCGGTTCCTCCGCATCGGCGTTGTGCTGCTCGGATTCAGCCTGAGCGTCCCGCAGCTGCTGTCGATCGGGTGGGCTGGATTTGCCGGAACGCTCGCGCTCGTGCTCGCCACCTTCGGCGTCACACTGCTGCTGGCCCGGTGGCTGGGCCTCAGCCGCACGGGCGGCACCCTGCTCGCCGCGGGCTTCTCCATTTGTGGTGCGAGTGCGATCGCCGCCATGTCGGCAGCCATTGGGGCAAAACCCAAGGACCAGACCACCCCGATCGCCCTTGTCACCCTCTGCGGCACCGCCTCGATTGGGCTTCTTCCCCTGCTCTGGCACCCGCTTGGCCTGGACGCGAGCGGTTTCGGCCGCTGGGTGGGTGCCAGCGTGCACGACGTTGGCCAGGTGGTGGCCACCGCCCAGATCGCCGGGACCGCCGCCCTCGCGCTCGCTCTCGTGGTGAAGCTGAACCGGGTCATTCTGCTCGCCCCGCTTGTTGCTGTCACCGCGGCGGTTCAGCGTCGAGCGGACGCGCGCGACGGCGCGGGTGCAGACACGGTCACCGGCACGCAGGGACGCCGTCCGCCGATTGTTCCCCTCTTTGTCGCCGGTTTCCTTGCCGCCCTTGCCGTCCGCTCGGTTCTCCCCCTCCCCGGTCCGCTTCTTGATGGCATCGCAACGCTTCAGGCGGTGCTGTTCGCGCTCGCCCTGTTCTGCATCGGCGCTGCGGTGAAGCTGCGGTCGCTCCTGGTGACGGAGTGGCGGTCCGTTGTGGTGGCGCTGGGTTCCTGGCTGTTCATCGCGAGCGCGGGCTACGCCCTGGTTCAGCTCCTGAGCTGATCAGCATGCCGGCCGGTGTGAGT
>JBQELM010000360.1:0-2866 GCA_052103915.1 Mycetocola sp.
TGAGCCTCGTCGACAAAAACGCCTGGCTCTGTGCTCCTAATGAAACGAATCTGGCCCGGGTGGGCCGTGACCTCGGCGTCAAGCGCAGCCAGGGTTGTGGCGTCAAGCGTGAGCGGTGAGCGCTCAAGCGAGTCGTTCAGCAATTGATTGCTGGCCACGCGCTGCCACTCGTTGTCCCCGGCAACCGCTGACGAGACAAAGGTCTCAGCCACAACTGCCGCCTCACCGGTGCCGCGCGCGGAGGCGGACGACACGGCAACGCCCAGCCAGGTGGCTGCCGCGGCAACAAGGAGCACTCCCCCGCCCAGAATTGCCAGGGTAACGCCATTCCAGCGACGCTCTGGCCGTGCCGTGTCGGGGGCTGCGGGGTACTGCTCTGGCTGCGGTGCCGTCACCATGATCTCCTCGGTACAGACGGGACCACAGATTAGTCAGCGTGCAGAAAAGATTGTCGCTCAGGATCCCCGCCGATAATCTACCCGACGCGTGCCCTCAGGTGTACCGATCGTGAGGCGTCTGAGACCTGTCTCTCGACGCTGAGTGAACGCGAACGACTCCCCAAGCTCGAACGCCACATCGTGCCGTCAGCCGCGTGATGAGTTCGGCTGATCACCAAAAATGAGCCGGGTGATGTGCGCGGTCTCCGTGCCAGCGGAGATCAGCGCATCGCAGAAGGCGTCAAATGACGAGGCAACCACCCTCGTGTCCTCAAACTCTGGTTCCTCGCCGAAGACAATCGCCCCATCGTCTCGCACAGCCAGGTAGGCGTAGTGGTCACGAACACTGAGCAGAATGGGACAGTGGGATCGCCAGAAGCGCCGAATCGCGTCGGCCTCAGCGACCGTGTCTGCCGCCTCCAGGCTCAGAGTCTCGAAGGCGTTCCAGGCAAATCCGTCGATCTGAGTGGCGCTGTAATCGTCCTGGCTGAGGAACCAGACCGACTCGTCCGGGCTGGACAGCTGAGAAAACGACCGGGTCCATTCGACGACCGCGGCAGGCAGACGGACAAACGCGGCCGCGGGCGACCCGAGTGCTGGCGCCGTGAACAACCACCCCGCGGCAACCAGGCGTTTCGTGACGGCGGCAGCCTTCTCTGTCATGCGAGACGTGACGCAGCAAGGAGTCGCAGCGCCAGGACCTGGCTTGCGGCGAAGAGGCCAACATCCACGGCAATCGTCAGGACTGCACCTGCTCCCAGCGTTGACGTTGTGGCAAGGGCAGTAGCAGCGATCAGCATCGCAGCGCACACGTTCACGGTGAGAACAGTGCGCAACGCGCTCTGAAGCTGAAGCCGTTGCAGCATCACCCACACAGCGACAGCCCACAGCACAACGCCCACACCGATCAACACAATCAGCCAGACCGGGAACAGCACCACTGATGCAATGAACGGTGCGCCACCGGCAACCGCGAGCCCCAGAACCGCGCAGTACAGGGCGTCAAGGCGAAGGCTCCACCGGCCGAGCACCCGACCATCAATCCGCGTCATGACTCAAGTATGGCTGGAGCCTTCCGCGCGAGCGAGCGACGAACCCGCAGAATCACCGCACGAGTGGCCAGCGCACCCACCGTGAGGCCAAGCACAATCACGGCGACCTGCCCGTCGCTGGCCGTCAGAAAGTCAGTGAGGAAAAGGTGTTCCTCCCGAACCGATGCAGTGAACTCCCACCAGCCGTTGTGTGAGCGGGCAGAGGATCCAACCGTCCGCCGCTCACCGTTGAGGGATGCGGCAAGTGCCGGCCGGACAACCGCGTTAAGCAGCACGCCCAGGGCGAGGGGTCCCACCAGGCAGATGAGGAACGACAGGGTGCCGCTTTGCCGCCGGGACCGGCTCACGATTCGTCGGCGCGCGACGCCCGGGCACCGGGCTCAGCCGGTGGGACACCACCACCGGGGATCTGCGCGTGATGCAGACATGAACGAACAACCACCTCCGGAGCGTAACACCGGACCTGCCTGGCGAGCGGCGGGTCGCTAAGCTCTGACACTGTGACGGACAGTGCGCAGACCTGGGTAACAGCCGCCAGTCTGCTTGTGCTCGGGGGCTTCTTCTTCCGCTTTCTGACCGTGCTCTACCGCAACGGACGGTTGGCTCAGGCCGACATCATGATTGTTCGACGCGCAGGTTGTGTGCCGCTGAGCGTTCTGGTGCTGATCCTTGTCGCCGGGCTCCTCGTGATGGGGACTCTCACCACCGCACAGATGGGGGCGCTGCTCCTGGCTGTTCCGCCCGTCGTATCGCTCTGCGGCATCTGGTTCCTTGAGCGGGGCATCGTTGCCCTCCGGCGCCACCGCACCACTCCCAATGAATCGAGTTCCCCATGACCATGCCCCCTCACCTGCTGCCGTCCGCCGTGTTCGCCGGCGCACTGGGCGACACCGTGTCCGGTGGCTGGTTCAGCGCACGGGCCGAGGTCAGCCAGGGCTACATCACCCTGTGGATCCTGCAACCGACGGGGTGGGCGCGCTACTTCAGTGTTCCGGCGACGGAGGTCATCGTGAAGTCGGCAGCGCAGCGGATCACACTTGACGTTCGGGGAAAGAGCTATCCGATCCTGGCCGACGAGCGATCCGTTGCGCGCACCATCCGCCACGGCATCGCCGGCGGTGTCGCGAGTGTGCTCGACAAGCCGGTTTTTGGGATCGGAGTTGATGTCGCTCG
Source organism: Mycetocola sp. (assembly GCA_052103915.1). Lineage (GTDB taxonomy): Bacteria > Actinomycetota > Actinomycetes > Actinomycetales > Microbacteriaceae > Mycetocola_B. Next base: position 2,663 of record JBQELM010000360.1, read on the forward strand.
TGGTGTCAACGTCGCCGGTGGGGCGCACTCCTTTGCCCTCGGTGGTGGGCCGGAGTTCCTTGCCGCTGCTCAACGATCCGGTGCCAGAACCTCACGGTTTGGCTATGGGCCCATCCTCGCCATCGGCTGCGGCGCAGGGCTGCTTGTGGTCGTTGTGGTGACGTTCGCGACGCTGGTCGCGGTGAGTCTCTGAGCCTCTCAGCC
>JBQELM010000361.1:0-2861 GCA_052103915.1 Mycetocola sp.
GAATCACGGCGCGCTGCACCGCGGCCCTGTTCTCGTGCTCAAGCGTGACACCGATCAGGGCGACCGCTTGGGACACCACAATCCGGGTTGCTGTGTCACCGCGAGGGGTGCGGTGACGGCGAATGACAAGAACACCGCGCAACGCGTCCCCGCGGCCGAGCGTCTGGAGTGTGGTCTCCTCGGTGCTGTTATCCGACTGGTCAGCGAGGACAACACTGGAGCGTTGACGCCGCGACAGCAGCCGACGTGCCTCGGCCGTCACAGCCGTCACCGTGCTGAACAGGGGGAGGGGGGTCCCGGCCTGCACGCTGATCTGAGCCTCGGCGTTCAGTAGTGCAACCCAGCCGCCCAGCTGCCGTGCGAGCTCGGTCACCACACCGCCAACGGCGTCGCTCTTGAGGGCGGCGACGGACAGCGCCCTCCCCGCCTCAAGTGCCCTCGCGTCGCTGGCGTGTTCGGCCTGCGACAGGAGCTGGGCGATGTGCCTGGACACCGCGATAAAAGGTGTGGTGTACGGCACATCAAACAGCGGAAGCCCCGCCCGTGTGCAGGCAGTGAGGAGTTCGGGCGGACACGGTCCGAGTACGCCGTCACCAAAACCGAGGGCGACCACTCCGGCGCGGCACAGCAGGTCAACGTAGTCGTCGGCGGTGAGTGAGCCGTCTCTGAGCTGCGCGCCCGTGGTCAGGAGAACGTTGCCCTGCTCCATAAACGGCCCGGGGTCGCGCAGATCACTGCTGTGGGACCACGTCACATTCGCCCGCATCAGCTCGGGAGTGGACGGGGTGCGCAGTCGCAGGCCGAGGGGGTTGTGCGTGAGGAGGTCACCCAGCTGAATCGAAGACATGTCGCCACTCTGTCGAAAGATTGTCCGTTGATTCGACAGTTTGGCACAGACGGCGGGAACTGTGCCGGTCGTAGCATGAGCACACGGCGACCGGCAGGCCGCCCGTGCACCGTCGCACCCCTGAAGGAAGGATGACTATGTCCGTCGCCGCCAGCCCCGTCACCGGAGGACCAGGTCTTCCTCAGGAACGTCGTCGTGTCACCACGATTCCGGGGCCACGCTCCACTGAGCTGGCCGCGCGAAAGAGCTCGGCCGTCGCGGCGGCGGTCGGGAACACCATGCCGGTCTACGCAGCCGCAGCCGGTGGCGGCGTTGTGGTTGACGTTGACGGGAACAGCCTCATTGACCTGGGCTCCGGTATTGCCGTGACCACCGTTGGCAACTCGGCACCGCGCGTTGTTGAGGCCGTCACGGAGCAGCTGACACGCTTCACTCACACCTGTTTCATGGTTACCCCGTACGACTCCTACGTTGAGGTTGCCGAGCGGCTCAACGACCTCACCCCCGGTGATCACAGCAAGCGGACCGCGCTGTTCAACTCCGGCGCTGAGGCGGTCGAGAACGCGGTGAAGATCGCCAGGGCGCACACCGGCCGGCAGGCCGTTGTCGCCTTTGACCACGCCTACCACGGTCGGACCAACCTGACGATGGCTCTGACGGCCAAAAACATCCCGTACAAGGACGGCTTTGGCCCGTTCGCCTCAGAGATCTACCGGATGCCGGCGTCCTACCCGTTCCGCGACCACGAGACCGACGGTGCAGCGCTGGCCCGGCGCTCGATCCTGCAGATCGAGAAGCAGATCGGTGCCCACAACCTGGCGGCCATCATCATTGAACCGATCCAGGGTGAGGGTGGCTTTATCGTCCCCGCCGACGGCTTCCTGAACACCCTGGTCGACTGGGCACGGGAGAACGGGGTGGTGTTCATTGCCGACGAGGTGCAGACCGGGTTCGCCCGCACCGGACACTGGTTCGCCTCAGAGATTTTTGGCATGGTCCCCGACCTGGTGACCACCGCTAAAGGCATCGCCGGTGGCCTTCCCCTGTCCGCGGTGACGGGGCGCGCCGAGATTATGGATGCCGCGGGCCCCGGCGGGCTTGGCGGAACCTACGGCGGAAACCCGCTCGCCTGCGCCGCGGCGCTAGCCACCATCGAGAGCTACGAGGCGGACGGCCTCCGCGAGCGTGCGGTCCAGATCGGTCGCGTGATCACCGAGCACCTGGCCCCTATCGCCGCCGCCGACCCGCGCATCGGTGAGGTGCGTGGCCACGGAGCCATGCAGGCCATCGAGTTTGTTGACCCGGCAACAGGTGAGCCGGATGCCGCCCTGACCGCCGCCGTTGTTAAGGCCGCCCACGCGGAGGGCGTCATCGTGCTCAGCTGCGGAACCTACGGCAATGTCATTCGGTTCCTCCCGCCGCTCAGCATCTCGGATGAGCTCCTGCTCGAGGGACTGACCGTCGTCACCACAGCATTGGAGAACGCATGAGCACCCCAACCGTCGCCGAGCTGCTGAGCGCCGTCCCCACCGGTCTGTACATCAACGGGGCCTGGCGTGACTCCGCCTCCGCCGAGACCTTTGAGGTCGTCAACCCGGCAACGGGCCAGACCATCGCCCGGGTGGCCGATGCCACCCCCGCCGACGGTGCCGCCGCGCTTGACGCCGCCGTTGACGCAGCGGCGGCATGGGCGGCCACGGCCCCTCGAGTCAGGGCTGAAACCCTCCGCCGTGCCTTTGACCTGCTGCAGAGCAGAGCCGACGAGTTCGCCCTGCTGATGACGATTGAGATGGGGAAGCCGCTCGCCGAGGCCAGGGGAGAGGTGAGCTACGGGGGCGAGTTCCTCCGCTGGTTCTCCGAGGAGGCGGTCCGCATCAACGGTCGGTACGGGCTCACCCCGGAGGGCACCGGCTCGATGGTGGTCTCGCACCACCCCGTCGGCCCCTGCTACCTGATCACCCCGTGGAACTTTCCGCTCGCCATGGCGACCCGCAAGATCGCACCGGCGCTCGCC
>JBQELM010000362.1:0-2849 GCA_052103915.1 Mycetocola sp.
CGTCCCGCAGGGACAGAGCACACCATCCTTCTCAGCCATTCCCCCATTATCTGCCCCATTCGCGCAGTTCCATCACCATGAACTGCGCACCCGTTGCGCCGCTCTCAATGCAGCTCCACGCTCCCTACACTGAGGTCAGACCACCGTTCCCACCGCACAAAGGACCGCTAGTGAGCGACACAACACTGACCATCGACGCCCTTGCCGGAATGATCGATCACGCCATTCTGAAGCCGGAGCTGACAAGAAATGACGTTGATGCGCAGCTTGCAGTTGCTCGCGAATACGGCATCCTCAGTGTGTGCGTGCGACCAAGCGACGTTGCCTACGCAGCGGAGGCGCTCAGCGGGAGCACCGTCAGGGTTGGAACGGTCATCGGATTCCCGCACGGCACCACCTCAACAGAGGCAAAGGTGGCCGAGTCAATCCAGGCCATCGCTGATGGCGCATTTGAGCTGGACATGGTTGTGAACATCGGACGAATCAAGAGCGGACTGGTCGACGACGCCGAGGCCGATATTCGCGCGGTTGTCGCCGCCGCTGGCGATGTTCCCGTCAAGGTCATCATCGAGACCTCTCTCCTGACCGACGACGAAAAGGTTGCCGCCTGCCGTGCCGCTGAAGCCGCCGGTGCAGCGTTTGTGAAGACCTCAACGGGCTTCGCGGGCGGAGGAGCAACCGTTGCCGACATCACACTCATGCGAGCCACCGTTAGCCCCGCCGTTGAGGTGAAGGCATCCGGCGGAATCCGCAGCCTGGACGATGCACTCGCCGTCATCGCCGTTGGTGCAACCCGACTGGGAACAAGCGCCACAGCGACACTGATCTCCGATCTGCGATCACGCCTGACCACCGGCACCGCGCTCAGTGACGGCGTTGACTCCAGCTCATATTGAGCGGAAGCTACCGAACATACCTGGCCACGTATTCCCGGGGCGCACAGCCAAAGTGCCCCCGGAATACGCGGCGAAAGGCACTGACGTCGCTATAGCCCACCCGGTGAGCGACGGCCGTGATGCTGTGAACGGTACGCAGCAGATCAGCGGCCGACTCCATCCGGTTGTGGATCCGCCAGGCCCGAAGCGTCAGCCCCGTCTCCGTTTTGAACGCGCGCTCAATGGTGCGCAGCGAGGTGTGCACCGCAGCCGCCAGCTCCTCCGTACTCCGTGAGTCCCCCGGATTAAACCGGAGCAGCTCTGCAATCGCCGCGGCAGCGGGAGCCGACGGCGTCACCAGGGTGGTCGCCGGTGCCGGCCTGCGTTCGATCATCGACAGAATCTGACGTGCGATGTCCACATCGGGTCGGATAATGGTTTGCTCCGACTGAATGTAGGCAAGAAACAGGGTGCGGAGTTCGTCATCAACGGAAACATCCGTGATCACGCGCATCGTTGTGGCCACAGCGGCCGCATCAAAAAACATCGGCAGCAGCACAGAGTTTTCGTGCACATGCAGCACGTGATGCGTCCCAGCAGGCAACCAGAGCGCCCCGCCTTCCACCAGGGCATAGGACACACCGTCAAGAACGGCCTCGGCGCTCCCCCGTACCTGCCAGAGCACCATGGCATCACCGTGATGGACGCGCTCGGGAACACTCACCGGTGGGATCCGTAATCGCGGCGCCGGAGTGAGAGGGGTGACGCGTCGCGCTCGCGTTGCGTGGCGTGCCGTCATCGCACTGCGCCTTCCCCGGGTGATTGATACGGCTCTGAGTGGCAGAGCTGTCGGGTTCCGCTCCCTAGCTGTCGAAATCTGCACGCTCTGAAGCCTTAGCCTAACCTAACCTTGTTCAGGCGTTCCGCCCAACGCCACTCGGTGATCCTCCATTCTCCGGGACACCACCGTATGACCAGACGCCCGCACCCACGATTTCCCACAGGAGCACCATGGTGTTCAGCCTCCGCCCCCTCACGATTTTCCCGATCACCACCAGGACCCTCGAGGTGCGTCGTGTTGAGGACGTCACGCCAGGCATGCGCCGAGTGACACTCGGCGGACCACAGCTCGCCGCGCACGTGGCCGACAACGGGTTCCCGGTCGACGCGTTCAGGTCGGACGGTTTTGACGACGAGTTTAAGCTCATCCTCCAGCACCCCGACGCCCCGCACCCGGTCGGACCAACCCAGGCTGACGGTGTTCTGTCCTGGCCACGCGGCGACGATCACCTTCTCTTTCGCACCTACACGGTTCGCCGCTGGGACCCGGTCAACGGCGAAATCGACGTTGACCTTGTCCGACACGGTGTGGGCCCGGCCACAACCTGGGCCAACCGGGTCACCCCCGGCGAAAGCGTGCAAATCGCTGGACCGAAATCCTCGGCCCCACACCCTGAGGGCGCCGACTGGACCCTCATCGGCGGAGACGACACAGCCCTACCGGCGATTGCTCGCTGGCTGGAGAACTGGCCAGCGGGAGCAAAGGCGCAGGTCTTCATTGAGATCGCGCACGACAGTCACCGACAGGACCTCCCCATCCCCGACGGCGTGGAACTCACCTGGCTGAGCAGGAACGGCGCAGAACCGGGCACAACCACGCTCCTGCACGACGCCATCACCAACGCCCCCTGGTGGGACGGCACGGTGTTCGCCTGGGTCGCGGGCGAAACGCTCTCGCTGATTCCCATCAGGCGCTGGTTGCGCGGCACAAAAAACCTGCCGAAGGCCCAGGTGGAGGTCGCCGGCTACTGGCGCCGCCAGGAGGTGATCCTCACAGAGAACGCGGAGGGCGTTCAGGACCTGGACGCCTCCGTCGATGACGAGGAAACCTTCCACGAACTGACCGAGTTTTTCCCCGCCTTTGCCGTGCGGGTTGCCGCAACAATTGGTCTGGCGTCCGCCCTCAACGGTGGA
>JBQELM010000363.1:0-2840 GCA_052103915.1 Mycetocola sp.
AACGATGTGGAGGCCCCTTGAACAGATTTGACTACTCGCCCTGGGACTTCTGGTCGAGCGCAGACGAGGCAGCACGGAACCACCAGCACCAGGTTCAGGCCACGCTCGCCGCGGAGGTGCCACACACGATGCTTGGCGTCGACTGCTTTGTATCCGAACTAGCCTCCATCAGCACGGACAACCTGACGCTGGGTGATCGGTCCTATATTGCAGCAGGAGCATATCAGACCGGCGACCTGAGCATCGGCGCCGATGTGAGCGTCAACCCGTACACCGTTGTGCGGGGAAACGTCAGAATCGGCAATGCCACCCGCATCGGAGCGCACACCTCCATCCTGGGGTTTAACCACTCCATGGATGACCCCGATCAGGAGATCTTCCGCCAGCCACTGACATCGCGGGGCATTGCCATCGGGCGCGACGTGTGGGTCGGGTCACATGTTGTTGTTCTTGACGGTGTGACCGTGGGAGACAAAGCTGTCCTGGCGGCGGGAGCGGTGGTCACGAAGGACGTTCAGCCGGGTGCGATTGTTGGCGGGAATCCGGCACAGTTGATCAGGTGGAGGGTCACACCGGAGCAAACGGACGGGGCTGTGGCGGATGGTCCCGCCGCTCCCGCACCGAGGACAACAGCTGGTGTCGCAGATGCCGCCACGGGTGCAGCCGTTACCACTTCGGGTGTCGGAGCATCCGCGTCCACCTCCGTCGTCGCCGAGCGTCGGGCTCCGGCCACCACCGACAGCACCGAGCACGCCGACCAGGCCGAGCGGCTCGCCCGCTGGGGCGACCGCGCCCGCGCCCAGCTTCAGACGATCCTCGCCCGGAGTTGGGACGCCGATCGCACCCTCTTTGTTGACCATCCCGGTGCCGCCCCGACCGTTCGGGCACAGTGCGACGCCATTGAGCTCGCTGACCTGCTCAGCGGAGCCGCGCCCACACAGCTTCCCGCCGCGACCCAGCTCACCAGACTGCTGTCCTGGCACGATGCCCACACGGGTCTGGTCGGGTCGCTTGATGAGAACGGCACCATCCATCCCGCAGAAACCGCCAGCGACGACACCGCATACAACGTGCTCTGCACGGGCTACGCGATCACGCTCCTGGGTGGGACCCCTCCCCCGGCTGAACTCCTGCCCACACCGGATGCCGACTCACTGATCGCGGCCGTTGAGGCCCTGCCCTGGCGGGATGACCCGTGGAATGCCGGGCACTGGGTTGACGCACACGGCACTGCGGCACTGCGGCGCACGAACGACACCGCCCGACTGGCAGCCCTGCACGGCTGGCTGCTCCTCACGGTTGACCCGCGCACAGGCATGTGGGGCTCGGCGGACGGCACGGGTGGCCTCCGCCACCTGGTCAACGGGTACTACCGAGCGAGCAGGGGAACATTTGCCCAGTGGGGCATCCCTGTTCCCTACCCCGAGCAGGTCATCAACACGGTGCTTGAGCACGCCGCCGATCCGCGCTGGCTGGGTGATGATCGGCGTGACGCGTGCACCGTTCTTGATGTGGCGCACCCGCTGTGGCTGACCGGCAGCACCGGCCACAGGACCGCAGAGGTCAGGGCGGTGGCGTCTCGGCTGCTTAACCTGGAACTCGACGGCTGGGTTGAGGGTGAGGGCATGCCGTTCCGCACCCGCACGACTCAGACCGGTTCAGTCCCTGGAACAACACCGGGGCTCCAGGGCACAGAGATGCATCTGGCGATCGTCTGGTACCTGGCCGACATTCTGGGACTATCCGAGGTACTTGGCTATCGACCGCGCGGGGTGCACCGCCCCGAACCCGCCCGCCGCGCGCACTAGCGGCAGCACAGCGGGCGGCGGCGCAGAGCGGGCGGACGCGGGTGCGCTCCCCGGATCGGGGAGCACACCCGCCTACTCCTCCGTGTGACCCAAATCGGGACCGGAGACAAACCGGACGGTCGGCCGGGTGGCCACCTCAAGCTCAACAACACTCACGGTGTTCAGCCCCCGCCGCAGCACCGGGGCTGGAACGTACAGCGTCCTCTGCGGGCCGTTGCGCCAGTAGCGACCAAGGAGGAACCCGTTGACCGAGACCACGCCCCGCCCCCAGCCGTCGGTGCTGATGAACAGGTCGTGTGGTTCGGTGACGTCGAACTCACCGGCAAGCACAACCGGTCCGGCAACGGGGTGAGCGGCGGCCCGGCGCTGCCCGGCGTCGGCAGCGTCGCCCAGCGCCGCGAGGACACGCAGATCAAGAGGAGCTGACCGCCACCCGGTGAGCGGGACTCCGTCAAGCAGGGGCTGGCCGATCAGACCCTTCTGCTCGCCCAGCCGGTCGGCGTAGTTCACTCTCCCCTGGTCCTCAACAACGACCTGCAGCTCGCGGCCAGGCGGGAGGACAATCGATCGCTCCTGCAGGGCACGGAGCACCCGACCGACCGGGCGGCCGTCCACACTGACCCACGCGGCGTCACGGACGGCGGGGAACTCAAGCACACGGGTCGCCCCGGCCGATTCGGGCAGTGTGGCCCGGTAGAGCATCAGGCCGCCCCGGTGTTCACAGGCGTCGTGGCTCGGTGGCGGATCGGCGGCCACCGCGGTTCCCGCGTGGCGGGTGGGGTTGTCCTCAACAATCGTGAGCGGCACCTCACTCTCCGGTGCCGCACCCGCGGGCTCCGGCTGCTCGTCCGGCACGGCTGCGTACCGTGCAATCACGTCCCGAAACGCCCAGAACTTCTCGGTGGGGTGCCCTGACTCGTCCAGCGGGGCGTCGTAGTCGTAGGACGTCAGAATCGGAACGTAGCGACCCTTGTGGTTTGCGCCGTTGGTGAGGCCAAAATTGGTGCCGCCGTGGAACATGTAAATGTTGAC
>JBQELM010000364.1:0-2811 GCA_052103915.1 Mycetocola sp.
AGCCCCACGTTGACGGCGGGCACAGCGCGGCGGACACCGTCATTGCCTCCGGCGCGAGTGCCGTCATCACCTACAACGACCTGGTCGCCATCGGACTGCTCGCCCGGCTGCGAATCCGCGGTGTGAGTGTGCCCGACCAGCTCAGCGTCATCGGCTGGGACGACACCTTCATTGCCGCCCTGGCCGCACCGGCGCTGACCTCGATCCACGTGTCCCCGCGTGAGCTGGGGGCCAGGGCGGTTGAGCTGCTCGACGAGGCCCTCGGTGGCGCGGAGCCGCGCGCGGTCATCTCAGACATCACGCTCAGCGTTCGCGAGAGCAGCGCGCCCTACACCGGAGGACCCCAGTGACCAGCCCCACAATCCGTCCAGCATTACGCGAGCACGCGTCACGCGGTGCGGAGTCCGGTCTGCCCCGACTGCGCCGCTCGGCCACAACGGTCCTGACCCCCGGCGCTGTGGGCATCGTCCACATCGGGATCGGCGCGTTCCACCGCGCCCACCAGGCTGTGTTCACCGAGGACGCCATGCTGCACTCGGGCGACGGCAGCTGGGGGATCCTGGGTGTGAGCCTGCGCAGCGCAGGCGTTCGCGACCAGTTGCGCCCGCAGGGTGGGGTCTACGGTGTGCTCACCCAGGACAAAAACCGCACGGAACACCGGGTTGTTGGCTCGGTTGTTGACGTGCTGTGCGCGGCGGACGAAACCGGTGCCGTCCTGGATGCCCTCGCCGCGGAGAGCACCCGGATCGTCACCGCCACGGTCACCGAGGCCGGGTACCCTCGCCGAGCCGACGGGTCACTCAACACGGACGAGGCCGGCATTGCCGCCGACCTGCGCGCCGTCGTCACCGATGACACCGGCACCGGCACCGGCACCGGTACCGGTACCGGCAGAACAAACGCAGACACTGGCACCTCCGAGCAAGCCGACACCACCGAGCGACCCGGCACCGCGCAGCCGGACGCCGCCCGCTCAGCCATTGGCCTGCTCGCCCGCGGCCTGCTGCGCCGCCACCACGCTGGCGCGCCCCCGCTCACGGTCATCAGCTGCGACAATTTGTCCGGCAACGGTGCCCTGCTGCGCCGCCTGGTCGGCGAGTTCCTCACCGCGGCGGGAACGGAACCCGCCACCGTCACAGCCATCCAGTCCGGAACCGCCTACCCGTCCAGCATGGTTGACCGGATCGTCCCGGCCACCACGGATGAGCACCGCGCGATCGCCGAGCAGCTCACCGGCCACAGTGACGCGGGGCTTGTGGTTGGCGAGGCCTTCACGCAGTGGGTCATCGAGGACAGTTTCGCCGGTGACCGCCCCGACTGGGCATCGGCCGGGGTGACGTTCACCGACTCGATCGAGGCGTTTGAGGACGCCAAACTCCGCATCCTCAATGGGGCGCACCTGGCACTCGCATCCGCCGGTCGGCTCCGTGGATACAGCACGGTCGCCGAGGCCATGACCGACGACACGATCGTTGAGCGGCTCAGCCAGCTCCTCACCGTCGACGCCGCCCCCACCCTGCATCGCACGGAGGGGCTCGACATCAACGCCTACATCGATGCCGTGCTTGAACGCTTCCGCAACCCGGAGATCGCCCACTCCCTGGTGCAGATCGCCACCAATGGCTCGGCCAAAATCCCGGTGCGCTGGGGACCCGTTGCACAGGCACGGCTGGCCGCGGGAGACACCCCGTCCGGAATCGCCTGGGCACTGGCCGCCTGGGTTGAGGTGACCGCCCGGACGGCGGATGGCACGCTCAGCGCAGAACTTCGCGCCCCCGACGACCGCGACGCCGAGCTCGGCACAGCCGTGAATGCCGCAGCTGGAGACAGAGCAGCGTTGGCCGACGCGTTGCTCGCGCTTCCGGGTCTTGTGCCGGAGCCTGTGCAGCGCAGCACGGACCTGCGCACGGCCATTCGCGCTGAACTGACCAGCATCTGACACCGGGTCTTACGTGATGCGCGCCTCTCCGCGGGGAGCCGTGCGTCAGCGTCTGACTCGGCTACTCCCCCACGGCGTACACAAACCCGCTGCCGTCGCCCACGGCCGCACACAAACCGGTCTGAACGGCGGAGTCAGCGGCGGCGGGGTCGAGCGCGGTCGTGTCCGGTGCCGGTTCGGAGGCTGCGGCCATCCCCCGCCCGTCGCCACCCGGCCAGATCACGGCGGTGACGTTCTCCGTTGGTTCGGGAAGCTGGGCACCGAGGATCAGGAACCTCTGCTCAAGCCGTGACGCGGCCACCCTGTCGATGGCGTCAAGCTGGTGTTCACCCACCACCACAATCACCGCGGGTCGCTCCTCTGCCGCAGCGATGATGACCTCATCAGCCGGGGCCCCCTGTCCCGGCTGAGACATCGTCTGCACCCGCGCGTCGGCCAGTACTGATCGGATGCCGTCGGCGATGGCCTGTTCGTCTGCCGTCGGTTCCTCGGGCAGGAGCAGGGCAACGGTCGCGCCGGACAGCTCCGCCGTTGCGGCGTCACCTCCTGCACAGTCCTCAGCCGGACGGGTCGCGCCCGGTGCGGGCAGCTGCTCCGACGCAAAATCCGCATCGGACGGGGCCATTGCCCCTGGCGTGGACGCGGCCTGTTCCGGTGCGCCATGGCCGGCGTCGCTGGGATTTCCTGTCCCTGTCCCCGTCCCTGCACAGCCGATGAGCAGTCCGACGCTGATCACAGCCGCTGCGCCCGTCACCGCGGCGGCCGTGTACCTCTGCAACCGATGTTGTGTCATCGTCTTCTCCTCTGGTGTGCATCCCGACCGGGCACGGCACTCGCGGGGTGGTCCAGGGGGACCACCCCGCGAGCAATCC
>JBQELM010000365.1:0-2810 GCA_052103915.1 Mycetocola sp.
GCTGGTGAGTCGCTCGAAGCGGCCGTTATCCGTGAGATCAGTGAGGAAGCCGGGGTCCCCGTCACCGACCCGGTGTACCTGGGTTCTCAGCCCTGGCCGTTCCCTCGTTCCCTGATGCTTGGTTACCGTGCGCGTGTTGCCGACGGAGTTGACCCGGAGGACGCGACCGCTGACGGCGAGGAAATTGTTGAATTGCGCTGGTTCACCAGAGAGCAGCTGCGTGCAAGCGAGGGGGAGATCATCCTTCCTGGAGCAAGCTCCATCGCGCACTGGCTGATCGAGGCGTGGCTTGTGGCTGACGGCGGCCCCGGTCAGGGCGGTCGGGAATCGATGTGAGCGGGCCAGACCTTCTTGAGGGTCTGGACGACGCGCAGCGTGAAGCCGTTGTGGAGTTGCGTGGTCCGGTGTGCATCCTCGCCGGTGCGGGGACGGGCAAGACCAGAACCATCACCCATCGGATCGCGCACGGGGTCGCGACAGGAACGTACGCCCCCAACCGTGTTCTTGCGCTGACCTTCACCGCGCGGGCCGCCGCCGAGCTGAGGTCACGGCTCCGGACGCTTGGTGCTCCGGGGGTGGCCGCGCGAACCTTTCACGCGGCGGCGCTGAGTCAGCTCAACTACTTTTGGCCCAACACCATCGGCGGAACACTGCCGACACTTATCGACAACAAGGCGCGCGTGCTTGGCCATGTTGCGGAGCGGCTCAAGCTCCGTCTTGACACGGCGACTCTGCGTGACGTGGCCGCGGCGATCGAGTGGCGCAAAGTGTCGGGGCTACCCATCGACGCGATGGGCCGAAGCGGTCGCGCTGTTCCGGAGGGCATGACCCTTGAGTCGCTCCAGGAGGTGATGACCGGGTACGAAACCCTCAAAGACGAACGGCGTCAGATGGACTTTGAGGACGTCATCGTCGCGTGCACCGGGATGATTCTGCAGGAGGCGTCTGTCGCTTTCCAGGTGCGCGAACAGTTCAGGTTTTTTGTTGTTGACGAATACCAGGACGTTTCGCCCATTCAGCAGGCGCTGCTTGACGCCTGGCTGGGGGAGAGGAGCGACCTGTGCGTTGTGGGTGACGCCAGCCAGACCATTTACTCGTTTACCGGTGCACGCAGCGACTACCTCCTTGGTTTTGGCACGCGATTCCCCGAAGCGCAGCAGATTCGGTTGGAAACCAACTACCGCTCCACACCGCAGATCTCCGAGACGGCCAACGCTCTCATGCACGGTCGCGCTGGCGCTCTGAGCCTGCACCCGCCGCAGGGCGCCGCACAGGGGGCGACTCCCATCGTCAAGAGTTTCAGCTCTGACCGGGCGGAGGCGACGGCGATTGCGACCAGGATTGCGTCGTTGATTGAGCTGGGGGAGGCGCCCGAATCGATTGCAGTCCTCTATCGTGTCCACGCGCAGTCGGCTGAACTTGAGGCCGCGTTGAGCGAAGCGGATGTCCCATACACGGTGCACGGTTCGTCCCGGTTTTTTGAGCGTCCCGAGGTCAAACAGGCGCTCATCTCGATCAGAGGAGCGGCGGTTGCCGGGACAACTGACCCGCTGTTCCAGGTGGTAAGTGATGTGCTTCGCTCCCTCGGCTGGACAACCCAGGCCCCGGAGGCTCCCGGTGCCGCCCGTGACCGGTGGGAGTCGTGGAACACGCTGCATGATCTGGTTGACCGCGCGCCACAGGGCACAAGCGTTGCCGACTTCGCCGCTGAGCTGATGCATCGCCAGAGCACACAGCACGAGCCGACGCTTCGGGCCGTGACGCTGGGGACGATCCACTCGGTCAAGGGTCTGGAGTGGGATCGGGTTTTTGTTGTTGGCGTGTCGGAGGGACTGCTCCCGATCAGCTACGCGCAGGGCTTTGATGCCATTGATGAGGAGCGCCGACTTCTCTACGTCGCCGTGACTCGAGCCAGGCAGAATCTGGCGTTGAGCTGGTCGCGCATGAGCTCACAGCACAGGCAGCAACGTGAGGCGTCGAGGTTCATTGCAGAGTTTGGCAACCGCATCGAGGGTGCACCCGTACCGGACCGGATTCCCGGGTCTCGCCGTCGCGCGTGATTCGGACGTCACCGGTTCCGGTCGGGTGCGGCGAACGCAGTGCAACCTCAACCCTGGTCAGCGCCAGGATGAGAGCTGCGACGCGGTGCGGGGTCGTGACCGACTCCACCCGGCGACCCGAGAGCTGGCTCGCCAGCGCTGGCCAGTGTTCGTCCGCGTCGCTCAGCCACAGCTGTCGGCACCGGGCGCACGCTGTGTGTCCGGGGACGATGGCTGAACTGATCCGTGCTCCGTTGTCGTCAAACTCGATCGTGCAGTGCGGCACTCCCGCCGACATCCACGCCGAAATCCGTTCCGGAGGGAGCACATAGTCGGCGCAGAGCACGCCGGCGCCGTCGGGGGAGCTCCCGGCGAGAACCGCGGACAGGCGTCGACCGCGGAGGCTGCCGGTCAGATCCCTGACGTCCTCGGTCGTGCCGTCCAGGTAGTCGGCACGGTGTGCGGGGGCTGTTCCCGGTTCGGACAGATGAGGGCGCACGCGCTCAAGCAGCTCGGTGACCGTCTCGTTGGCCTGACCGGTGCGGGCAGCAATTGACTGCAGCGCGGCTGCGCTCGCCCCGGCGACCAGCGCACCGATGAGTCGTTCGGTCGTTGGTGTTGTGTGATCAAGCACAAGGGGGTGCCTGTTGAGCCCAATTTGAATGCTGGTTGGCCCGCGCCAGATCAGCGGGGACCGGGGATCAAGTCTGTAAATCATGGCGGCATGATGCAGCAAAAAAGACCCGTTGGGGTGGTCCCTCCACAGGAGGG
>JBQELM010000366.1:0-2810 GCA_052103915.1 Mycetocola sp.
GCCGTATTTTTATGAGTTTGCGGAAGCCTCGGTGGGTGTGGGTGTGGGTGTGGGTGTTACACCGTGCCGTCAGTGTTGGGCTCGGCGGTCGCGGGGCACAATCAGGGGCGCGCCGTTGTCTGGATCGGACAGGACGTGTGCATCAAGGCCAAAAACCTCACGAAGGATGGGCGGTGTGAAGACGTCCTGCGCGGTTCCCTGGGTGACGATGGCACCGTCGCGCATGGCAACAACGTGGCTGGCGTAGCGCGCGGCCATGTTGAGGTCGTGCAGCACGGTGACCAGCGTCCGCCCCGCGCGGTGGAGCTCAGAGCAGACGTCGAGCACCTCGATCTGGTGGGCCACGTCCAGGTAGGTTGTGGGCTCATCAAGCAGAAGCACTGGGGTTTCCTGAGCAAGGACAACGGCGATCCATACGCGCTGGCGCTGCCCGCCGCTGAGCTCCTCCACCAGGCGCTCGCTGGCGTCACGCAGACCCACGCTGCTGAGGGATTCACTGACGATGCGTTCGTCGTCGCGCGACCACTGCCGAAACAGGCCCTGGTGCGGGGTTCGTCCGCGTGCAACAAGCTCACCGACGGTGATGGAACCCGGTGTGAGCGGCGACTGGGCGAGGAACGCCACGCGCCGGGCGAGCTCGGCCGGTCGGAAGCCGCTCAGCGCTGACCCGTCAAGTCGGACAGCCCCCGATCGTGCGGGAAGAACTCGGCCGAGTGCACGCAGAAGGGTGGATTTGCCGCACCCGTTGGGGCCAACAATGACGGTGAACCCTCCGGTAGGCACGTCAAGGTTGAGCCCCGTGATGACGCTGGTGGGTCCGTAGCCCACCTCCAGGTCAATTGCTCTGAGCTCAGTGTGGTGGGCTGGTGACGATGGCACGGTTTTCCTGACATCCGGTGTGGCTGGGGGCGGCGGTGATGGGGGTGGGGTGTCCGACCGGGGTCGATCCCGTGCGGTGGTGAGCGGCGGCGGAGGTGTTGACATGGCGTTCACAGCCTTCTGGCCAAAAGCCACAGCAGGTACAGCCCGCCCAGCAGGCTGGTGACCAGGCCAACGGGTGTGCGCAGTCCCACGTCAACCGTGGTTGCGATGAGGTCGGCCAGGACAAGAAGCGTCGCGCCAAGAACCGCGGAGAGTCCCAGGTGGAGCCCGCTCGAACGGCTCAGCCGGCGCGCGATCTGGGGTGCCGCAAAAGCAATAAAGGCGATGGGTCCCGCGGCGGCCGTTGCGATCGCAGCAAGGACAACGCCGATCAGCAGGGCGATCAGCCTGATCCGTTCGGGGTGCAGACCCAGACTGTGCGCGGTGTCGTCGCCGAGTTCCAGAGCCGACACTTTTCCGGCGATGAGGACAAGAACCGGCACAAGGATGACCAGCCCGCACAGCAACGCCGTCACGTGGGGCCAGCCGCGGCCAATCAGTGATCCCGAACTCCACAGCTGAACCGTTGTGGCGTCGGTGATCTCGGCTCGCACCACCAGGAGGGAGGTGACGGCGCTGAGAACCGAACCAACACCAATACCAACCAGAACAAGCCGGACACCCCCGCTGGTGCCGTGCCGCCGGGCGAGGACGTACACCACAAGCGCCGTCACAATGCCACCGCAGAGCGCGGCGGCAGCGGTGGCCAGGATTCCGCCGCCAAACACCAGGATCTGCACGATGGCACCCGTCGCGGCGCCGGAGGTGAACCCAATGATGTCAGGCGAGCCGAGCGGATTACGTGACACCGACTGAAAGACGGCTCCGGACAGACCAAGACAGCACCCCACGAGTGCCGCCGTTAATGCCCGTGGCCGGCGGCGCCCCAGCACCGACCGGGTCGGGGCGGGATCCGCCGTCCCGCTGAAGACGGCCAGCAGTTCATCTGGGGCCAGCGGCATGGACCCGGTCATGAGCGTGAGGGTTGTGAGACCGGCAAGAACAACAACAACGACCGCGATCACGATCAGGTCCCGTGGCCACACGCGCAACGAGAAGCGCCCCGATCTGAACGTCCCTCCGGGAAGGAGTGCGGGCAGCGTACCGGTCACAGTGACACCACCCGTCGTGACCGGACGAGCGCGATGAACACGGGGCCACCGATGATGGCCGCGGCGATTCCGGTCTGAAGGTCAGCGGGAGCTGACAGCGCGCGGCCCAGCGTGTCGGCACTGACCAGGATGGCCGCGCCGAGCAGCAGTGAGCAGGGCAGGAGGTACCTGTGATCGTTGCCCACCCAGCGTCGCACCAGGTGGGCCGCGGCGAGCCCGATAAAACCGATGGGACCTGCGGCCGCGGTGGCAGCACCGGCCAGGAAGACAACGGCGACCATGGTGCCGAGCCTGGTCACACCCACCCGCACACCAAGCGATCGGGCGGCATCGTCACCGAGGGTGATGGCGTTCAGCTGACGGCTCAGGAGCAGTGAGCACAGGACCCCCACGGCGATGAACGGCAGGACCGCAAGGGCAATGTCCATTCCTCGTCCCTGAACCGAGCCAACCGACCAGTACCTGAACTGGTTGAAGGCGGTCTCATTGCTGATGAGCACCATCTGGGTGAAGGCGGTGATGGCGATGGTCACGGCGGTACCGGCGACGGCGATCCGCACCGGAGTGGCAACGCTCTGGTGCGCGGTTCCCAGAGCAAAGACCACCACAGCCGTCAGCGCAGCCCCCGCAAAGGCGAACCAGATGTACTGCGTGATCTGCGTGGCACCCAGGTAGGCAATTGAAACAGCCACGCAGGCAGATGCGCCCGCGTTGATGCCAAGAATGCCCGGATCGGCCAGGGGGTTGCGGGTGAGTGACTGCATGAGCGCCCCGGCC
>JBQELM010000367.1:0-2809 GCA_052103915.1 Mycetocola sp.
TCATGCTGATACCACGCACAGCACAGAACTGCGTGTACTCATCGATCGCGTCCCAGGGGGCGGACTCAAGAAGGTGAGAACGCTGCCGCATAATCCTGGAATCAGCTGGCCCACCCTCACGCGAAAACTTACCGCTGAAGAGTCCGTTGTAGAGCGGGAACCAGGGCAGGAAGCCAAGCCCAAAGTGTTCAGCCGCGGGCAGAACCTCACGTTCAGCGTCTCGCTGGATCAGGTTGTACTCGTTCTGGGCCGACACAAATGCCGTCGCTCCCCTGTGCTGCGCAACAAGCTGCGCCTGCGCCAGTTGCCACCCGCTCAGATTTGAATGGCCGATGTAGCGAACCTTGCCCTCACGGACGAGCTCGTCGAGCGCGTCGATCGTCTCCTCAATGGGGGTGACCGGGTCAGGCGTGTGCAACTGATACAGGTCAATCCATTCGGTCTGCAATCGACGCAGGGAACGTTCAACAGCCAAACGGATGTACCGTCGTGACCCACGCGCCCCCTGATTGGGAATCCCGGCCGAGATGTCGGCGTGTCCAAACTTCGTCGCTACAACAACCTCGTCGCGGCGTCCGCGGAGCGCCTGGCCCAGAAGGGTTTCGCTCAGCCCCGGCTCGGCTCCGTAAATGTCAGCTGTGTCAAAGAGGGTGATACCGGCGTCAATGGCCGCATGAACAACAGCCTGTGCTCCTGCCGCGTCGGCGCTCTGTGTTCGCGCCCTACCCAGGTTGTTGCATCCAAGCCCCACAGCGGAGACCATTAGACCGGAACGTCCGAGTGCGCGATACTCCATGTCAGACATGAACCCCAGGCTACTGTGTTGACGGCCCCGCTGTCCTCCCCAGCCGCAAGACACCGCCGGTGATACCCATGACTCCCCCTACTCCCGCTGTTGAACCTCAGCCGAACCGTACGGTGCGTGTCATGATCTGTCTTGATAATCGTGCCGACCTTCTCATGTCAACGCCCCTGGGCACCCTCCGCTTACGCTCAAGCCCCTCAGGGAAGGCGCTCCGCACCATCGAACTGGTTGACGAACACACGCCAGCGGCACTGCCGGCACCAATCGGCCCAGCCGAACAGCGTCATTCCGCGATTCTTGACGACACAGCCGAGCAGATTGCGCGATACGTCATCGCCACAACGACCCCCTTCACCGTTCCCGTGCTGCTCCCTGACACCGCCAGTGCATCGGAACGAGCAGTCTGGGAGTACAGCAGAACAATCGCCCCTGGTCATGCCGTTGGCGTCGCGCGGGTAGCCGCCCTCCTGGGAATCACGCGGAGTGCTGTGCAGAAGGCCGTCGCCTCAAACCCCGCCCCGATTGTCATCCCCACACATCGGATCCTTGGTGCGGGCGGGCGCGTCATACCGCCAACGGAACGACGAATCGGGTCGCTTACCCGGCGTCTGCACGCGCACGAGCGAATCTCAGCGCTCCCCTGAACGAGCCGACCAGTATCAGCACCCGCTCCAGCACCCGCCCAAGCCCGCAGCGCGAAGTCGGTGAAAACTACACGTCAACCGGCAACGGGGGCGGCGTCCATCAGCGAAATCTCGCCGGGCGCACAGTCCTCGTCAGAGAAGCGGAACCCATGCGCAAAGCCCCACTCAACAAGATCTGCCCGGGAGGCGGGAACATCATCTGATCGGATGAGTTCCGCGGCGAGACGGCCCTTTGTCGCCTTATTAAAGTGGTTAAGCGCCGTCATTGCGCCAGACGCAGAACGGGTGACCACACGCACAAAAACGCTGCTCACGTCCGCGGGAATTGGGCTCAGAGCACGATAGGACTCGGATCGGGCGTCGATCAGGAAACTCTCCCCGTCCCACAATCGGTCCGTGGCCGCCGACCAGCGACGCTTGAGCGGTCCGATCGGCTTGGGTGTTGTCGCTGACAACCGATAGGCCGGAATTAGGTCTGTCGCCCGAATCGGACCAAAAAGAGACGACTGAATCAGAACACGACCGCCGGCACGCTCCCAATCCTGTCCCGTGAGCTCACCAGCCCCCAAAGCGTCGTACAGCACGCCCGTGTACCGGCGAAGAGCGGGCAGAGTTGGTGACGACAAAAGCTGGCGATTCACCGCCACCTCTCCCCTGAGCCGCTCCCCCAGCTTGAGGACCCGCATTGCCTCGTCCTCGTCAGCGCACAGCTGCTCAAGGGCAGAAATCAGGTCAACGCGGACCGGCAACAACTCCGGTGCAAACAGCGTGTGCGCATCAAAAACGGGCCCTGTGCCCCCCTGCTCCTTCGTCTCAGACGGAGGAAGCAGGAGGCGCACAGGACCCGAACGTGTCAAAGCGTGTTGACGAGAGCCTAGGCAACGAGCGCGGCGTCACCGGCCACGATCGACACCACGTTGCGATCAACGGACAGGAATCCGTCGTTCGCCGTCGCGATGACCTTGCTACCGTCGGCGAGCGTCACACGAACCTGACCGGAGGCGAGAATCGCCAGGGTCGGGATGTGGCCGGGCATGATACCCAGTTCGCCGTCAATGGTCGTTGCAACAACCATCGACGCCTCCCCCGACCACACCTCGTGGTCAGCGGCAACGACACTCACCTGGAGCGCTGCGGATGCGGCCATGTTTAGCCGTTCTCCTTCTGGATACGAGCCCACTGCTCTTCAACATCGGAGATTCCACCGACGTTGAAGAAGGCCTGCTCGGCCACGTGGTCAAAGTCACCCTTGGCGATCGCGTCGAAGGACTCGATGGTCTCCTTAAGCGGAACCGTCGAACCCTCAACACCGGTGAACTTCTTCGCCATGTAGGTGTTCTGCGAGAGGAACTGCTGGATG
>JBQELM010000368.1:0-2803 GCA_052103915.1 Mycetocola sp.
GCACCCCCGTCCTGATTCCCCGCATCGGCCGCTAGAGCTAGGAGACACACATGAGGTTTGGTTACTGGACACCGATCTTTGGCGGGTGGCTGCGCAACGTTGCCGACGAGCAGACACCGGCAACGTTTGAGCACATCGCCGAGATCGCCCGGACCGCTGAAGAGGGTGGCTTTGACCTGACGCTCGTGCCGGAGCTGAACCTCAACGACATCAAGGGCGCGACCGGCCCGGCGCTTGATGCGTGGACGATCGCGATTGCCACGGCTGCGGTGACCTCACGCCTGGAGATCATGGCGGCGCTGCGGCCCAGCTACCACCCGGTGGCACTGGCGGCCAAGCAGATCGCCACCATTCAGGACGTGGCCTCCGGCCGGTTCACGCTCAACGTGGTGTCGGCGTGGTGGGCGGAGGAGGCCCGCCAGTACGGGGTCAGCTTTGCCAGCCACGATGACCGCTACGCGTACACGACCGAGTACGTCGAGGTGCTGCGCGGGCTGTGGTCGCAGACGCCGTACAGTCACACGGGCACGCATTTCCAGCTGGACGGCACCCACCTGGAGCCCAAGCCGTCGACCCTTCCCCTGATTTACGCCGGGGGCGAGAGCCCCGCTGGCCGTGCCGCCATCACCGGTTTTGCCGACGCCTACCTGACGCACGGCGGAACCCTTGAGGAGCTTGAGGCCAAGATCGCCGACATGCGACAGCGTCGCGAGGCGGCGGGCCGGGAGCCGTTCCAGCGCTTCGGCATGGCCGCGTTTGCGATCGTGCGGGACACCGAGGAGGAGGCACAGGCCGAGCTGGCTCGCATCACGGATGTGCGCAGCGGCGACGCCTACCACTCGTACCAGGACTTCGTGTCCAAGTCGCAGCTGGACACCGAGGTCAGCCTGCGCGACTACTCGGTCTCCAACCGGGGGCTTCGGCCCGAGCTGATCGGAACACCCGAGCAGGTTGCTGCCCGCATCCGCGAGTTTGAGGCGGTGGGGGTCGACACGCTTCTGCTGCAGTTCTCGCCCATGCGTGGTGAGGTGGAGCGCTTTGCTGAGCAGGTGATCCCGCTGGTTCGTGGGGTCTGAGGTGAGCGCATGAAACGGAGCGTGCTGCTCTCTGGCGGAGTGTTTTTTGCGTCTTTTGTTCTGATTGGTGTTCTGGCGGCGGTCACCGGTTTTGCGCGCTCGGCCGGGTCCGCGTGGGTGGAGTCTGCCGCCGCCGCCGAGTGGGGAGCAGGGATCGGCTTTGGGCTGATGTGGCTGGGGGCGATCAGCGGGGCGGTGCTGCTCGGTCTGGTGCTGTGGGTCATCGGACGGGACCTGGTGCGCCGGTTTCGGAGCTGACCCCGGTCCCGGGTGCGAGGCAGCGCGGGGTGCGTGGATCGCCGCGGCCGCGTGAGTCTCCGGCGCGCTAGACCGCGGGAGCGAGGGGCTGATCGGCCGCGGTCGTTGACCGCGTGATCTGGCGGCCGAGCCGTTCAAGCAGTCGGACCAGGCCGTCAATGTCGTCCGGGTGTTCCGGGTGCCACTGCACGGCGGTGATGGGGGCGCTGACGTGGCTGATTGCTTCCACAACACCGTCGGGGGCGACAGCGTCAATCTGTAGGCCGTCGCCGAGCCGGTCGACAGCCTGATGGTGGGTGCAGTACACCGGAACCGCGGGGTCGATGTCGCCGCGGAGCGCGCTGTCCGTGGTGAGCGTGACGTGGCTCTGCACAAAGGGTGTGGGCTCGGTGCTGCTGGGATCACTGGGCAGACGTGTTCCGCGACCGCGATGCTGGTCGGTGCTGGGCAGGTGGGGGATCAGGGTGCCGCCGAGTGCGACGTTGATGATCTGCTGGCCACGGCAGATGCCGAGGAGTGGTGTGCGTGCAGCGAGGGACTGCCGGACGACGGCGATGTGGGCCTCGTCCGCGGCGGAGTCGTGGCTGCCGCTGCCGGGGTAGTCGGTGGGGCCGTTGTAGTGGCGGGGATCAACGTCCTCGCCGCCCATGAGCAGAACCGCGTCGGCCCGCCGGGCGGCGTCGAGGCTGTGCTGGATCGGGTGTTCGGTGACGGCGATGAGCTGGGTGGTCCAGCCGAGCCGCGCGGCGGCGGCGAGGGCTCCGGCGTTGAGGGTGTTGAGCTCGTCCTGAAACTCCGGCGCATGGGGCCGCGTGGTGCGCAGGTGCAGGATGGCGAGGTGGGGTGCGCGGGATGTCGGTGATGGCACTGGCTCCGCTGAGGTGAGTTCTGAGGCGGAGCCGGTGACTGCGAATGGTGTGGTCATGCTGCTTCTTTCGGACGTGCTGATGCTCTGAACTGAGCATGACAGAGCCGTGTTACAGCCGTGTTTTGTAGGGCGGGATCAGACCAACCAGCCCTGGGGCACCGCAATGGCGGCCAGGACGAAAAGGGCGACAAGTGCGAGAATCGCGACGGACCCCACCCGGCGGAGCACGGTAATTCCCCTGCTGGCCACGAGGCGCGACGTCTCGCGATCTGCCGCGCTGCGATAGACGAGGTATGGGGCGACGGGAAACAGGTGCGCAGCGAATCCGGCCGCAACGAGCGCCAGGGCAACAAAAAAAGCGCTGGACAGCATCGGTGGTGGGAGCGCGATGCCGAAAAGGGCGAGGACAAGCGCGGCGATTCCGGACAGGACAACGATTGAGCAGGCACCGGCCCAGAGAGAAAAGGCGATGCCCTCAAGCCGGTCGTCCCAATCGGAGTGCTCCACGCGATGGTAGAGGCGCTCGTTTCTCTCCTGAAAATCGGCGAGGTAACGCTCGCTGAGGGAGTGGAGAGCGTTCCGGCTGGCGGCGTCGAGATCT
>JBQELM010000369.1:0-2775 GCA_052103915.1 Mycetocola sp.
CAAAACAATCCAGGGTGAATCCCAGACCGAGACAAACACCAGCGTCACCAGAACCGCCGCAGTGGTCTCCGAGGCGATACGGATGAAGTTGATGGCGTTCAGGTGAGTGACCGGATCGGCGGCAATCGCCCGGAGTGCACGCCCGCCGCGCGACCTGTTGTCGGCGACCTCAAGGATTCCCGCCCGGGAGTACACGCTAATCGCAGCATCGGCTGCGGCCATCAGGCCGGCAAAAGCGGTCAGAACAATGGCGATGAGCAGGAACGGGATGATCGGCATTAGCGCTTCCGCTCTGCCAGGTGGAAACCAAGCAGAACCTCACGCTGAAGGCCAAACATCTCGCGCTCCTCCTCCGGCTCAGCGTGGTCAAACCCGAGCAGGTGCAGGGTTCCGTGCGCCGTCAGTAGCTGAAGCTCAGCCTGGGTAGAGTGGCCGGCGCCTTCAGCCTGCACCTCCGCAACCTGGGGGCACAACACGATGTCGCCCAGGATGCCCGGTGGGGTCGGGGCGTCATCTGTTCCCGGCCGAAGCTCGTCCATGGGGAACGAGAGAACATCGGTGGGGCCCGGCTCGTCCATCCACTGCACGTGAAGCTGCTCCATAGCCGCCTCGTCCACAAGCAGAATGTTCAGTTCAGCCTCGGGACTGACCCGAAGGAACTCAAGCGCAAAGTCACCAAGCCGAAGCAGAGCCGCTTCGTCAACGTCCATGCCCGACTCATTGTTGATCTCAATACTCATGAACTCATCCCGCGCTTTCCCCGCCGATCCTGCGGTGCCGCTCCCCTACGCTCAGCACGATTGGCAAACTGCCTGGCCTGCTCACGCTCGAACCTGTCCGCCTGGCTGCGCTCATCAAAGGCACTGTAGGCGTCAATGATCCGGCCGACCAGGGTGTGCCTGACCACATCCTCACTGCCCAGACGGGCAAAGTGGATGTCCTCGATGCCGTCAAGAACACGGTTCACGATGCGCAGCCCCGAGGCGCCAGCCGGAAGGTCAACCTGGGTGATATCACCCGTCACGACCATGCGGGAGCCAAATCCGAGCCGGGTCAGGAACATCTTCATCTGCTCCGGACTGGTGTTCTGCGCCTCATCAAGCACAACAAAGGAGTCGTTGAGGGTGCGGCCACGCATGTAGGCGAGCGGGGCAACCTCGATGGTTCCGGAGTCAAGGAGCTTGGGCACCAGATCGGGATCCATCATCTCGTTGAGCGCGTCATACAGCGGGCGAAGGTACGGATCAATTTTGTCCGTCAGCGTTCCGGGAAGGAACCCCAAACGCTCGCCAGCCTCAACGGCCGGACGGGTGAGAATAATGCGGCTCACTTCGCGTCGCTGCAGAGCCTGGACGGCCTTCGCCATCGCCAGATAGGTCTTACCCGTACCGGCAGGGCCGATACCAAAAACAATGGTGTTCTCATCGATGGCGTCAACGTAGGAGCGCTGCCCCGCCGTTTTTGGCTTGATCGATTTGCCTCTGACCGTCAGAATCGGCTCGCCGATGACGTCGGTGATCGGCTTACCGTCACCAATGGCCTTGGCCGAGCCCGCCACATCCTCGTCGCCAAGCGTGCGTCCTGTGCGGACCAGATTGGTCAGCTCATCAACCAGCGTTCTGGCCTTGGCCACCGCGGCGCCGGGACCGGCAAGCGTGACCTCGTTACCGCGAACCGTCACCCGAACCTCGGGCTGCTCGCGCTCGATGGCGCGGAGCAGCTTGTCCTGCGGACCAAGCAGACGCACCATGGCGATGCCGTCAACGCTGATCTTCTCTGACCGCTCGCCCTCAGCCAGCGGGACGGCGCCGCCCACACGTTCTGCCTCGTAGGCGCCCCGACGGCTGTTGTCCTCAGCCGGCTCGGTGGTGTTGTCACTGTCCGCCAAGCGAACCCTCCTCCAGGTGTCCGGCCAGAACATGGGCGTGAACGTGGAACACGGTCTGCCCGGCATCCGCACCGGTGTTAAAAATGAGTCTGAATGATCCGCCCGCGTCGGCGGCGATCTGTGTGGCGAGGGCAACCATCTCGGCAAGAAGAACCGGGTCTCCGGCTGCCAGCTCTGCAACGTCGCGGTACTCACCGGTTTTGGGGATGACCAGAACGTGCAGCGGAGCCTGCGGGTTAATGTCCTCAATCGCGATCAGACGATCGGTTTCCGCCACAAAAGTCGCGGGGATCTCACGGTTAATGATTCGGGTGAACACCGACGGTTCCGGAGTACTCATGCCCCTATCCTACGGGCGCAGGGTCGAACACCGACCGTTACCACGCACCGCTGAGTGCACGAAGCGCCGCGATTGCTGCGGGACCGGCCGTTGAGGTGCGCAGAACACCGTCGCCGAGTGTCACCTCAACCGCACCGGCCGCGGCCAGTTGCTCCCGCTCCTCCGGTGCGATGCCACCCTCCGGGCCGACGACAAGGGCGAGTGGTCCAGGTGGCTGCTCACCACGGGCAAAAAGCTCACCCAGTTTCTGCGCCGCGCGGGGCTCAAGGACGACAACGGTATGCGTCTGGCTCAGTGCGGCCACCTCGGCTGTGCTGTGCAGCTCGGCCACCTCAGGGATCCAGAGCCGAAGCGACTGCTTACTCGCCTCACGGGCGATGGTGCTCCAGCGCTGACGCCCCTTGTCAAGCTTTGGTCCACTCCACCGGGACACGCTCCGGCTGGCCTGCCACGGAATGATCCGGGAAACCCCCAGCTCCGTTGCCGCCTGAACCGCAAGCTCATCACGGTCGCCATTGGCCAGAGCCTGAACCAGCACGGGAAGGTC
>JBQELM010000370.1:0-2770 GCA_052103915.1 Mycetocola sp.
CCTGACCCCAGCGGCTCGACATCCCTCGCGGCAGACACCCCGGACCACCTGCCGCGCCGATGAAGCCGCCGCAACCGGTGCCCGATATCCGGCAACCGATACCCGGCACCCGACACCCGGCACCCGGGTTTACACGCCAGGCCCTTAGGCCTCCTGCAACTCCATTTGAGCGACAATCCGACCAACGGCGCTGGCCATGTGCTCGGCGAGGAAACGCCGCCCCTCCGCCGCATCACCCGACTCGATCAGGTCCAGAAGCGGCACGTGACGCTCAACAGCCATGTTCATCAGTGCTGCCTCCGGCCCCGCAGCGGTGATCGCCGCCCTGGCCAGACCAGAAACGTTCCGCCACGACGCCACAAGGGTGCCGTTTCCGCTCTGCTCGCAGAGCACCTCGTGGAACCGCAGGTCAGCGCCCACCTGCTTAACAAAATCAGTTCCGGTCTGCTCAACAACGGCAAGCTGCGCGCGGAGCGCCTCCACCGCCGCGCCCCGATCCGACTGCTCACAGATCTCCGCCACCGCGAGCGCCTCAAGCGCTTCCCTGACAGCAAAAATCTCGCGCACCTCTTCGGCCGTGACCCGGCGAACCGACAGACGACCCCGAGCGTCGGAGACGAGCATCCCCTCCTGCTGGAGGTGCCGCAACGCCTCACGAAGCGTGCCACGACTCACCCCCAGCGCCTCACGCAGCTCAATTTCGGCCAGGTGGGTGCCGGGGGCAAGAGCGCCAGAGGTGATCGACTCCCTCACCCTGGCGAGAATCAGTTCACGGCGGGTGTGCCGGTCGATGCTGCCAACGGCACCGAACACGGAACTCACGGAGTCAGTCATGCCTCTAAACTATCGCGGCAACGAGCCGCTCCAGCCCAGCACATCGCCGCAACCGCCTACTCTGCGCTCAGAAAGTCGGCGAGAGCAGTCACGATGAGCCCAAATGAGTAGGCTCCGGCATCAACCGTTCCGATGCTCTTCTCCGCGAGCGGGCGCGCACGACCAAGTCGAGGACGGAGGTCGGCGGTGGCCGCTGCCGCCGCGACAGCCACCTCCGCGGCTCCCCGCCAGGCGACGGCAAGCGCCTCGCCTGCCGCCACACGTTCGGTGAGGGTGTCGGCGAACGGGACAAGCGCGTCAACAAGCGTCTTGTCGCCGGGAACGGCCTTCCCGACGCGCATGATCCCGTCACGCGCAGCGGAGACACCGGCTGCCACACGCTCAGCGGAGCACTCCAGCTCATCGCCCAGCTGCTGCCCCAGCTCGGTCAGCGCGATTCCCCACAGCATTCCGCTTGTCCCGCCGGCCTGGTCGGACCAGGCGTCACCCGCGGCAGCCAGAAGAGTAGAGGCGCCGGCGCCGGCACCCCTGGCCGTCTCGGCCGCGCCCCTGGCCGCACGCGAACCGCGCTCCATGCCAATTCCGTGATCGCCGTCACCGGCAACCGCATCAATCTGCCCCAGCTCCTCCGCGTGAGCAATCAGCGTCTCGGTCAGGACATTGATCCCCTGCGCCACACGAGCGGCAACCCGCTGTGACTCCGCACTTCCCTGCACAACAGCCGAACCGTCGGCCAGACCGGCCGCCTCAGTCAACTGTTCCTGCTCGGCAGGGGCAACGCTTCCGCGGCGGTAGGCGGGGGTATCCGCCGGAGCGCACCACAGGCGCTCAAGCTCGTCGTCAAGCCACACAAGCGTCAGCGACGCACCGGCCATATCCAGACTGGTGCAGAGTTCACCCACATCGGGCTCAACAAGCTCAAGACCGGCCTCGGCCAGCAGCGCGGCTGCCCGTCGAAGAACAACAAAAAGCTCCTCGGGCGCGACCGTGCCCAGACCGTTCATCAGGGCCGTCACGCGTGTACCGGCGCCCGCGGGAGCCTCGGCAAGCAACCGCTCAACCAGGATCTCGGCGAGCCCGTCGGCCGTGGGGACGGGAACCTCGCTGATGCCCGGCTCACCGTGGATGCCAAGACCAATCGACATCATTCCCTCCGGAACGGTGAAGAGAGGCTCGGATGCGCCAGGAAGGGTGCACCCGGCGAAGGCAACGCCCAGCGTGCGGGTGCGGTCGTTGGCATGACGCCCCAGACGGACGACCTCGTCGAAGTCCGCACCCTCAGCCGCCGCAGCGCCCATCACCTTAAAGACGACCAGGTCACCGGCGATACCACGACGGCGGGAGATGTCCTCCGGCGGCGCACTGGCGATGTCGTCCGTGACAACAACGGAGGTCGCGGTGATGCCCTGCGCGGTGAGCCGCTCAACGGCCTCACCAAAGTGCATCACGTCGCCCGCGTAGTTCCCGTAACTGAAAACAACACCCTGCCCACGCTCGGCGGCGACAGCAACATCAAACGCCTGCTTTGCCGAGGGGGACGAAAACAGGTTGCCCACAACGGCAGCGTGAGCCAGCCCCTGGCCCACCAGGCCGTGGAACGCGGGGTAGTGTCCTGAGCCGCCACCGGCGATCACGGCTACCTCTGAGTGAACGGTGCTGCGCACCACTCCCCCGCGAACAGCACGGACGTAGCGCGGGTAGGCGATTGTGAAGCCATCGAGGAGCTCCTGCGGAAAATCAGCCGGGTCGTTAAACAGTCGGGTCATCGTTGAGCTCCATGAAGTGATTCCCGCCGAGGGGCGGTTGGGATGTTGGTGCCACCACCACGCCAAGGACGCGGTAGTATCTAATTGTTAACAATAGTACACAGCCCGCATCGGCCTGATTTCACTGGAGAGAGAATGCCATTTAACCCCGCGCGCATCACCTGTTCGAC
>JBQELM010000371.1:0-2060 GCA_052103915.1 Mycetocola sp.
CTACGCCTACGCCGAGGCCACGGTTCCACTTGTGACCGTGATCCTTCGCAAGGCCTACGGCGGCGCGTACATCGTCATGGGCTCAAAGCAGCTGGGCGCTGACATCAACCTGGCCTGGCCAACGGCCGAGATCGCCGTCATGGGCGGTCAGGGTGCGGTCAACATCCTGTACCGCAGCGAAATCAAGAAGGCCGCTGAGGCGGGAGACGACGTCAACGAGGTTCGCACGCGTCTGGCCAACGAATACACCTACAACGTGGCGAGCCCGTTCCTTGCCGCCGAGCGCGGAGAACTCGACGGCATCATTGAGCCGGCCTCCACCCGCGTGTCTGTGATCAAGGCCTTCAGGGCGCTGCGCACCAAGCGGGCCAGCCTCCCGCAAAAGAAGCACGGAAACATTCCGCTGTGACGAACGACGAGCACAACACCATTCGGATCACAAGCGGATCACCCACCGAGGAGGAGGTCGCCGCGGTTACGGCCCTCCTCTCGGCGCTGGCCAGCGAGTCCGACGCACTTGGAGCTCACGTCGAGACTCCGGTTGAGTCGGCCTGGACACGCAGTCAGCGGTCGTTGCGGTCCCCGCTTGCGCAGGGCCCCGGTCGCTGGCAACGCTTCGGCCGGTAATCCCGGCCCCGTTCCAACGGAAACCCCCTGTCCGCCTCTGTCCTCCAAAATGACGACTTACGCGTTCCTGCACGGCAGGGCACGATTGGAATCGTCGGAGTTCCAATCTGGAGCTTCACCTAAGTACTCGCCTTACTAGGGTTACGGGTGAGTTATTGGGGGCGGATCAGTTCGGCATTCGGGTTGCCTCACTGATTCGGGGTAAAAGAAGGACCGTTCGCTGAGAACGGTCCTTCTTCCATGTACGCGCCGTTTCGGTACACCACCACCCCGCGCGGGTGCCCACCGCACTCACCGGCACGGCACCACGCGGCTGCGCCGACAAGGCCGATTGCAGACCAACCGGTGATCGCCCGTGGCCGGTGTGATCTATGCCGCGTCTCCAGCCTCACCAATGTGGCGGCGGGTCGCAGCACCATCACGGTTGATCTCCACCCACAGCACCACGTCATCCTCAACCTCGTCGGGATCGGGAGAGGGGCTCAGCCCCACAACGGTCACTGCGATTGTTGAGCCGAGCGGCCCCGTCCGAACAACAAGGGATGAGCACTCAACCGAGACCAGCTCATCCGCCAGACGAGCAAGCACCACCTGGTGCGCATCCTCGTCCAGATCATCCAGGCTGCCCTCGTCAAGAACAGAGACCCGTGTGCCCAGACGCCGTGCGTCCTCCAACCGGGCACGAACGGCCGGCGAAATCAGGGCTCGCCCGCGAATCTCATCACGAAGAGCCGACTCGATCAGACCGGCCTCGACCCGCTGCTGCTCAGGAAGAACACCACCGGTGAGAATCACCTCACGAAGAACAGGCATGGCCTCCCGGGTTGTCTGCTCAAGACGGACCGTTCGCTCACGGTCATGGGCGTGCTGCATCGCCTGCCAGAGCGCGGCCTCCTGCTCCAGATCGGCCAACCGTTTGGCCTGACGTTCAACACCAACCAGGCTCCTGGTGAGGAGGCTCGCAAGCACTCCCCACAGCACGGCGCCGCTCACACCGATCTCGATCGCCTCACCCAGGTTGGACCAGAGCGTGGTCTGCAGGGCGAGGAAAACAATGCCCGCCCAGCCCCAGATCTCCTGCCGCAACACAATGGTGATGGTCATCAGCACGCCGATGGAGGCCACGTGCCAACTGGCATAGCCGTTGTCAACGGCACCGTCCAGTTGCGATGTCACCAGCAGCGGTACCACAACGGCCGTCGACAGGTTAAACGCCGCGGCCCACAGCGGCAGCACCCCACGCATTCCAAGCCGAAGGCTGATTGCCGTGGCAAGGGCATACATCAGCATTGCCCAGATGGACGGCCACGGACTCAGCGGCTGACCAAGTGTGATGAGACCGCGCACCAGGTTGTAGCTGGAAAAGACAATGGCAAGCGCAATAAGAAGTGTCTTGTTCAGGCTCATCGCTGGTCACTCTCGTCCCTGGTCGG
>JBQELM010000371.1:2070-2768 GCA_052103915.1 Mycetocola sp.
CGCATTTCAATTCGAGTGCCCTGGCCTGGTTCGGTCCGCAGCGCGACCTCACCACCAAAAACAGCCATGCGTTCAATGATGGACACACGAAGACCAAGACGTCGCGGGTCAACGGTGGTCGGTTCAAAACCCGCGCCGTTGTCGCTGACAATGACACGAACGCTTCGCGCGTTCGCCCTGACCACAACGGAACGGGCGACGTCGCCCGCACCGGCGTGCTCAACGCTGTTTGACAGCGCCTGAGCCGCAGCCCTGACCAGAGCCTCACCCGCATCACGTGGGATCGCTCTCGCGTCAACGGTGCGCTCATCAATCAGGGTGACATCCGGCGCGATCGCCCCCACCCTGACCCTGAGCGCCGCGATAAGACCCGCGGCCGTCATCTGCTGACCAAGCTCAGGCCGTTCAGCGGTCGGCGCGGAAACAAGCACGGCGATGGCCCGCGCCGCCATGGTGCGCGCGGCCCGCCCGGAACGCTCGTCATCGGCCCGTGCGGCGGTTTGCAGAGCGG
The DNA here is from genome assembly GCA_052103915.1 of Mycetocola sp. Lineage (GTDB taxonomy): Bacteria > Actinomycetota > Actinomycetes > Actinomycetales > Microbacteriaceae > Mycetocola_B. The sequence goes on from JBQELM010000371.1 coordinate 2,582, forward strand.
CAAGCACTGAGTCGTGAACAAGGGCGTCAACGGCGATCCGCTCCGCACTGATCGCATCCTGGCGGACGGCTTCGTCGTACCGCACAAGCGCGGCCGTCCGCGTACTGTCCAGCGTCATCGCCGCGGTCCGGAACAGCAACCACAGCGTCACAATCAGATACCCCATGACCAGGGCGTATGAGGTGTC
>JBQELM010000372.1:0-2758 GCA_052103915.1 Mycetocola sp.
CTGCTCAGTGCCGACGGCCAGGCTCAGGCGACAGTGCTGAGCTCAAGCTTCCTTGGTGCCCACCGGCGCAGCGTTGTTCGCCTGGACGGCGGCCAGGATCTCATCGTGCAGCACAGTGCCTCCCAGCAGCTCACCGCTGGCGACCGGGTGGCGGTCAGCCTTCGACCCGAGCCGGTCCTTGCCGTGTAGGTCCCGCGATCCTCAGTACAAGCGGGCGGCGACCACTCTGCTGGTCACCGCCCGCTTGTGCACGTAGCCTTGATGGCATGAGCACCTCGATCACACACGACAGCGACTCGCAGCGCTTTGTTCTCAGCATTGAGGGTCAGAAGGCGGGGACACTCGACTACTCACGCGGCGGCGGGGTCGTGTCAATCACGCATACCTACACCAACCCGGAGTTCCGGGGCCAGGGCATTGCCGGCACGCTGACCGCACACGCCGTGGATGAACTGTCTGGCCTGTTTGGTGAACCGATCAACCCTGCCTGCCCCTATGTGGCGCACTGGTTTGAGCAGCACCAGGACAAAAAGCACCTGCGTGTCACTGACACCGACTAACCACGCACAGCACCGCGCGCCGACCGCGACACCATCAACGGATCGTCGCTGTCACGCCCCACTCCTGACTCCGACACGGAGCGGCGAGGACGGCCAGCGCCAGAGCTGTTCCCCGTCGTCGTTCAACGAACCCGACGGTCGCAAACCCAACCGAGCCGCAACGGCGGCAGAAGCGGCGTGATCCGGATGGATTGAGGCAGCCCAGTGGCTGATACCGCGTTCCCTCAGCCAGGCTTGCATCATCAGCGCACTTCGTGTGGCAATGCCCCTGCCTTGCCAGCGCGTTCCGATCACCCACGCCAGTTCCGCTACCGCGTGCTCCTCCCCCGGTGTCACCGTCGCTTGAACGTACCCAACCGGTTCTGCGCCGAATCGCACAATCCAGTTCAACCAGCGCTGGGTCCCGTCGGGCGAGACGCCCCCGATCTGCCGGGCATATCTGCGGTTAAGCTCGTCCAGGCTCGGCGGCTCGCCGCCGGTGTACGCGTAGAGGTCGCGATCGTGCAGAACATTGACCATCTCCGCTGCGTCGTCCTGCTGCAACGGCGTCAGCGTCAGGTCATCCCGGGTGATCCGCTGGGGCAGCAGATCAGGTGTGTGTGCCACTGTCTTGTCCCGTCCCGCTCCACCGGGTGTACTCATTGTGTTTGCTCCCGCGAGGCCGAACCCGTCATGTTGTCATCCGTCCCACAAGTCACAAGTCACAAGTCACAAGTCACAAGTCACAAGTCACAAAAGACTGTGATGGCAACGATGCCAGATTGATCCGCCCACGCCAACACAGAAACGGCCCGATCCACTCAGTGGATCGGGCCGTTTCAGGGACGCGAGCGACGGCTCGCGTCAGGAACTATCCGGTGTTCTGGAGTCCGGCAGCCACACCGCTCACCGAGAGAAGGAGCAGACGACGCAGCTCCTCAAACTCAGCCGGCGACGTGGTTGGGTCGATGCTGCGGATCCGACGCAGAGCACGCAGCTGCAGCAGCGACAGCGCATCAACGTAGGGGCTGCGCAGCTGGACAGCGCGACGCAGCACGGGACGGGTCGACAGCAGAGCACCGCCGCCGATCGTCTTGGTCACCCACTCCGATGTCAGGGCCATTTCCTCGCGAACCAGGTTGGCCAGATCATCACGATCGCCCAGGGCCAGGTAGCGCTCAGCGATACGCGAGTCGGTCTTTGCCAGCGACATCTCAACGTTGTCGATCATCGAGCGGAACAGCGGCCAGCGGTTGTACGCCTCACGCAGCAGCTCAACGTCACCAACGGCGGCCAGAGCCGAGCCAAGACCAAACCAACCGGTCAGGTTGATGCGCGCCTGGGTCCAGGCGAACACCCACGGAATGGCGCGCAGGTCCTCAAGCGACTCGACCGACAGACCACGACGGGCCGGACGTGATCCCAGAGCCAGCCAGCCGACCTCCTCCTGGGGGGTGACGGAGGCAAACCAGGGGGCAAAGCCCTCGGCCTGAACCAGCTCGTAGAACCGCTCGCGTGAGCTACGGTCCATCAGATCGGCCAGCTCAGCGAAGTCCGTTGCAGCCTGAGCGTTGCGCTGACCGGTTGACGGTGCCGCAGCCAGCAGGGTCGCGGCAGCAACCTGCTCGATGTGCCTCGCCGCAATCGTCGGGTCGCCGTAGCGCTCGAACATGATCTCACCCTGCTCGGTGAGCTTAAAGCGGCCGTCAACGGACCCCGGCGGCTGGGCAAGGACGGCACGGTTGGCCGGTCCGCCTCCACGCCCCAGCGCGCCACCACGACCGTGGAACTGGGTCACGATGATGTTGTTCTGCTCAGCCCAGTCCGCGATGCGCGCCTGCGCGTCGTACAGCGCCAGCGTTGCGGAGACCGGTCCAACGTCCTTCGACGAGTCGGAGTAGCCGAGCATGATCTCCATGCGGCGGCCGGTGGCCTCAAGACGAGCCTGAACCTGCGGGAACTTCAGCGCCTCCGTCAGGATGTCCGTGCTGGCACGCAGGTCAGCGAAGGTCTCAAACAGCGGAACAACGTCAAGGGTTGGGGCGTCCTCAGCGGAACCGAGGGCGGCCTCTGCCAGGCGGTAGACGTTCTCGATGTCCTGCGGGGACTGGGTGAACGAGATGATGTAGCGGCGGGCACCGTCGGTGCCGTAGCGACCCTGGATGTGCGAGATCGCGCGGAAGACGTCAAGAACCTCGTTGGCCTCGGCGCTCAGCTCC
>JBQELM010000373.1:0-2741 GCA_052103915.1 Mycetocola sp.
TCTTCAGCTCCTGCACACCGTCATTCAGCTGGGACACCTGCGCGGGCAGGTCAGGCGTTGAGGACTTCAGCGTGCCAAGACCCGAGCTCAACGACTGGGCGCCGGTGGAGAGCTCACCGGTACCGGAGGCCAGCTGACCGGCACCACTGGCCAGTGCGCCCGCGCCGGTGGAGAGCGCCTGCGCGCCCGTGTTGAGCTGGGCTGCACCGGATGCCGATGCCCGCGCCCCGTCGCTGAGCTGGACGCCCTGGTCGGCCAGTTCGCGTGCGCCCTCGCTGAGGGTTGCCGTGCCGTCGGCCAGCTCGGCTGCGCCGTCGGCCGCCTCACCGATGCTGTCGCCGATGGTGTTGAAGCCCAGGTAGATGTTGTCCAGGTAGGTGCTGGTCAGCTCTGTACCCATCGTGGCGGCTGCGGTCTCGCTGATGGTCCGGCTGATGGCGTCGTCCACCAGCTTGGAGTTGTCCGAGGTGGCGATGTCGATGGTCGCGGTGCGGGCGTCGGCCGCGTCACTCAGCGAGGTCGCTGCGGCGGAGAAGCCCTTCGGGATGGTGATGACCGCGGCGTAGCTGCCGTCGGCAAGGCCGTCAGCGGCGGCATCCTCATCGCTGATCACCCAGGTGTAGTTGTTCTCGGTCGAGTCGTCGGCGTCGCCACCGGCGGGCTGGGATGCCAGAAGACCGGCGGTCAGCTGACGGCCAAGTGGAACGAGCTGGCCGTCAAGCTCAACGGCCTCGTCGTTGTTTACGATCGCGGCGGTAACGGTGCCGAGCCGCTCCTCCGGGTTCCACAGTGACCAGACCAGGACCCCCGCAGCCACCAGGGGAACAAGGATCAGGCCGATGATGCCGAGCACGCCAAGTGGTCGGCTGCTTCCGCTGCGTTCTGCGCGGGAAAAGACGGTGCTCATGCGTGTGCCTCCTGGCGGTCGGCTGTGCTGCTGATGTTCTGGGCGGTGGCGGCGACAATGGCGGCCGGGGGCAGGATCTCTGCCGCGATGTCCGAGTACCGTGACCCGGTGACGATGGTCAGGCTGCGGGCCGCGGGGGCCTTCTGCCGTGCCTCGTCCAGGGCCGCGGCAATGGCGCTGCGGAACGGCTCCTCCGCCGCTGCGTCAATACCGTTGATCACAAGGGCCGCCGGGTGCTCGGCGGCCGCCGCCCGGATCTGTGCCGGGAGGTCACGCGGGTCACCGACCTCAAGGTAGGCGGTCTTGGACCTGATGGCCGCACTGCGTGGACCGGACAGTGAACCGTCGACCTTCAGCGCTCCGGTATCAACGGGCGTGCGTCCCGACAGGGCGAGCAGCGCGGCCGTCACGGCGGGTGCGTCCCCTCCGATGGCGAGAACACCGCCGGGGGAGACCCTGGCGCTGAAGCCGGTGAGGAGCGGCCCGTCGGGGCGGTCGCTACCAACGGTGACGTCCTCGGCGATCAGCGCCGGTGCGGGCTCGCCCTCAACCGGCTCGGGCCACGACGCCAGCTGCAGTTCACGCTGAATCTGCTCACCCTCCACGTCAAACGACGGCAGCAGGCGGTCGAGCCAGCGCGGCAGCCACCAGGCGCGGTCGCCGAGCAGGACAAGCACGGCCGGGACAAGCGTCATCCTGATGATGAACGCGTCCACAAAGATTCCGACCGCAAGACCCAGGGCGATCGGCTTGATCGAGCTGTCGCCCTCAGGGACAAACGCCGCAAACACGGCGAACATGATGACGGCGGCCGCGGTGACCACCTTGGCTGAGCCGGTGAAGCCGTGCAGCACGGCGTCGCGGGCGTTGCGTCCGTGCACGTACTCCTCGCGCATGCGGGAGACGAGGAACACCTCGTAGTCCATGGCCAGACCAAACAGCACGCCCATCAGGATGATCGGCATGAAGCTGATGACCGGTCCCAGCTGGCTGACGTGCAGCAGGTCCGCGCCGATACCCATCTCAAACACGGCGGCCACAGCACCAAACGAGGCCACAACACTGAGCAGGTATCCCAGCGTTGCCTTGATGGGCACCCAGATGGAGCGGAACACCATCATCAGCAGGATCAGGCTGAGGCCCACAACAAAGAGGCCGAAGGGCAGAAGTGCGTCGCCGAGCAGATCCGAGATGTCGATACCAACGGCGGTGAAACCGGTGACGGCGATGGACACGTTGTATTCGTCAAGGAAGTGCTGCTTGAGTCCACGGATCTCGGCAACCAGGTCCCTGGTCTCCTGGGTTTTGGGGCCGGTCTCCGGGATCACCTGGATGATGCCGGTGTCCGCGGTCTCGTTTGGTGTGGCAAGCGGCACGGAGGCAACGCCGTCGAGCGCCGCGATCTCGTCGCCCATGTCGTCCATCAGGGTGACGGGGTCGGTGCTGCCCACAATGGTTGCCGTTACGATGAGCGGTCCGTTGGCTCCCTCACCGAAGTTGTCCGCCACAATTTCTGCACTCTGGCGAGCGGGGTTGTCCGCGGTCAGGTTGGTGGCGTCGGGCAGAGCGAGCCGGAGCTGGCTGGCAGGGATCGCGGTCAGGCCAAGGCCGACAACAACGATGATCACGGTCAGCAGCGGGCGAGCCGTGACGGTGCGGACCCAGCCGAGGAAAAAGCGGTTCTGCTTGGGCGCGGTGGTCTCGCCGGAGGTGTGACCACGGCCGAGCATCCGGGTGCCGCCGAACGACAGCAGCGCGGGGGTGAGCGTCAGAGCGATCAGGACCGCGATGGCGACGGAGACCGCGGCGGCGATGCCCATGGTGGTGAGGAAGG
>JBQELM010000374.1:0-2737 GCA_052103915.1 Mycetocola sp.
TAACGCAGTTCAGGATCGGCCGTGAGGTTCCCCACGACGGTGATGACGGTTTCGCCGGCCATGGAGACTAGGCGTCCTTCTTGACCGAGGCAGCCTTGCGGGCAGCCTTCTCGTCCTGGCGCTTGGTCTCGGCGGCGACCTGAGCGATCGCTTCCTCGGCACGCAGCACCTTGGTGCGCATAACGGCCTCAGACAGCTTCAGCTGACGGTCGAGCTCGTTGGTTGCCTCGCTGGTCGCGGTGAAGTCGACGACGGCGTAGATGCCCTCGGTCTTCTTGTTGATCTCGTAAGCGAGACGGCGGCGGCCCCAGATGTCGATGTTGTCGATCGTGCCACCGTCGTTGCGGATGACGTTGAGGAACTTGTCGAGACTGGGAGCAACGGTGCGCTCGTCAATCTCGGGGTCCAAAATAACCATGAGTTCATACTGATGCGTCACTAACCCACCTCCTTCGGACTTAACGGCTACAGGATTTCTGTAGCAGGAGGGTTGTTGCATCGTCGCCGTGTGGTGCGGGTGCACGCGGGCAACCCCGCAAGCTTATCTGACCGGAGCAACGATTGCGAGCGCGCCGATCGCCGAATAGTTTTTCGACGGTAGCGATACCCGTGTGCGGGACGTTCAGACTCCGCGTTCCGGCACCACAACGATGCGGCCCGCCGCCATGCGCGCCACAACGGTCGCACGGAGTCGTGCCGTCCGGCGACGAGACCGCCGGTCGCGCCGCCGCTCCCGCCACTGCGACCAGTGCTCAGCTGCCCGAAGCACCAGGCGACGGATCACCACGGTTGCTCGCCGCGCCACGTGGAACTCACTGGCCAGCACACCGAGTCCACCAAACACAATGAGCCAGCCGGGACCGGGCAGCGGAACAAGGATGAGGCCAATCACGACGATGAGCCCACCAAGCACGGCGATGGCGACGCGGTACAGCCGTCTGAGAATGGGCCGCCCCTCCAACCGCTCCCGAAGTGCGGCGAGGCGCTGGCGAAACGGATGCTCCGCAGAGGAACCTGTGGTGATGTCGTCTGCGAGTGAGGGCATGGGCTCAGAGTACGAGCGCCTCCTGACCGCAGACCGAGCCGTACCTGGGGGAGTGGTGAGCAGCGGGCTCTGTTGTTGTGGCCAGGATGGGACGGCCGGGGAGCACTCGGGCGATACGGGAGAGCAGCGGGAGGCTAGTCGCGAAGAACCCGCTCAAAGCACACCGAGTGCGGGTCATCGATGTATGCACCAAAACGGTCGATGCGGGTGTAGCCCTCCCGAGTGTAGAAACGGATGGCCTCCGGCTGGAGGTCACCGGCCTCAAGGAGCATCCGGGTGGCTCCTTCTGCGATTGCCTCGCGCTCAAGCGCACGCAGCACAAGCGTTGCCACGCCGCTTCCACGGGAGGCCGGGTCGACAAACATTCGCTTCAGTTCAATGTCGCCGTCACCAAGTGGACGCAACCCTCCGCAGGCAACCGCCTCGCCCTGTTCCGTCCGTGCAACAACAAAAACGGTGATGGTGTCCGCACTGGGGGCAGCGCCGTACTCGTGTGTGCTTGAGCCGTATCGGGCGTCGAGTTCTGCACGCTGGGCCGCACGGAGACGGCTGCCGTCGACTCCGTCCCAGTCGTCGCGGGAGATGGTGAAGGGGCGCTGCATCGGGGATCCTCTCGATTCGTAACAGATGTTACGGTAACACTTGTTACGCTAGTCGTTCACACGCCTCTTTTCTTCTCAACCAGTCAGGACACCGCCAATGGCACGCAGTCGGGACAGCGTCGCACAGCGCGAGCGTCTCTCAGCCGCAACCTGGACCGTCCTTGCCAGGGACGGAGCAACCGGACTGACGCTGCGAGCCGTCGCCGCAGAGGCCGGCTGCACCACCGGCCTTGTCCTGCACACCTTTCCCGACAAGCAGGCGCTCCTGCTGCACGCCAGAGACCTGCTGCACGAGCGCGGACGCGAGCGCGCGGACATCCTCGACGACGGCAAACGAAGCCCAGCCGACGTCCTCACGCGGTTCCTGATGCAGAGTGTTGCACTGAACGAGGAGGGCCAGTCCGAGGCCCGGATCTGGCTCGGCTTTCTGGCCGCGGCACTCGGTGACGAGGTCCTCGCCGAACGTCACCGCAGCGGCAATCACGCCTTCCTCGACCGCACCATCAGCCTCATCGATCGGGCCGTTCCCGGGCTGACAGACAGCGAAAAAACCCGACGCGCGATCACGCTATCCGCCACCGTTGAGGGGCTCAACGTTCTCAGTACGGCGGACCCCGACTACTACACCGCCGACGCGCAGCAGGCAGCGCTCAGCGACGCACTCAGGGTCGCGCTGGCACCCAGGCCCTAATCTGGAATCCAGCGAGAGGATTCCCATGACACGACGCGCACTCAGACTCACGGCAGCCGCCGCCCTTGTGCTCGGCACCACGCTTGGCACCAGCGGTTGCGCGGTGTTCGGCGGTGGCGAGGCTGAGAGCTGCGTCGACTGGCCGTCCCTCACCACGGAGCAGGAACGAACGGACGCCGCCGAGCTGGTCATCATCGGAACGGTCGGCGAGCGCTCCGGCGACGAGCGCATGTTTGGTGTGTCAGCCAACGCATGGGACGTCACCGTGTCTGAGGCACTGAAGGGCGACGCGGAGGCAGGAAGCACCATCCGCGTTGTCTCAACCCCGGAAACCTGCACGGGAGCGACCTACAGCAACGGCGACCCCCTGGAGACGGAGACACCAATCGTGCTCTACCT
>JBQELM010000375.1:0-2709 GCA_052103915.1 Mycetocola sp.
GTTTGCCGTTTGCCGTTTGCCGTTTGCCGTTTGCCGTTTGCCGTTTGCCGTTTGCGCGGTGTCCGGTCTGCTCCGTGTTCCGGTGATCGCGTCGCGCCCGCTCCGTTCAGCAACGTCAGCGATATCTGGTTGCAATGCTGGCAACCGCCGACGTGACCGCGGCGGCAACAGCGAGTGCCGTCTCCACCGTGGCGTCGGGGGCGAAACTGAATCTGACGGCACTGCGTGCCTCGCTCTCACTCACCCCAATGGCCAGGAGGGCCGGTGACCCCTCGCTGCGTCCGGCCGCGCAGGCCGATCCGGATGACGCGCTGATACCGCGGGCATCAAGCTCAAGCAGCAGCAGCTCACCCGACACCCCCGGAAACACAAATGAGACGTGGGCGGGGTGTCGTGGGTGTCGCGGCCCGGTCAGGCGCGCACCGGGAACGTGCTCGTGGATCTGATCGATGAGGACGTCCCGTGCGGCGCGCACCCTGGCCACCCGCTCCTGTCTGGCGTCCTCCCACTGGCCAAGGGCCAGGGCTACGCCAACCGCAGCAACAACGGAGGGGGTGCCGCTGCGCGCTCCGGCCTCCTGCCCGCCACCGTGCAGGAGGGGTTCGTAACGCACACCGCGTCGAATGACCGCCACACCGGATCCGGGGAGCGCGCCGATCTTGTGTCCAGCCAGGGTGAGCGCGTCAACGCCGAGAGCGGAGCGGTTGAGCGGGAACCATCCGGCCGATTGCACGGCATCGGTGTGGCTGAGCGCGCCGTGCTTCCGCGCGAGGCGGGCAATGTCGGCGATCGGATTGACGGTTCCCAGCTCGTTGTTGCTTGAGGCAACACTCACCAGAGCGCACCGATCGCTCAGGAGGTCCTTCACGGCCTCGGCGGTGATGACGCCCTCTGCTGTGGGTGTGGCCTCCCGAACCGTCACATCGTGAAATCGTCGCAGGTAGTCAAACGAGCCACGGACCGCGTCGTGCTCAAGGGCGGAACCGATGACCTCACGCCGCGACTGGGCAAGAACAAGTCCCTTGATCGCCAGATTGGCGCCCTCCGTGCCACCCGAGGTGAAAACAATCTCACCGGGATGGGCGCCGAGGAGTTCCGCCACTCGGACTCTGGAATCCTCAAGCAGCTGAGCCTGGGCGTGTCCCCGCGAGTGAACGCTTGACGGGTTGCCCGCGCCGGCGGAGAGGATCTGTGCGGTGGCGGCGATCACCTCGGGCAGTGGTGCACCCCCGGCGGCCTGGTCGGCGTAGATCGTCTCAGACAATGTGGATGTCCAGTCCGATGTCGATGGCCGGTGCGCTGTGGGTCAGCCGCCCAACCGAAATCAGGTCAACTCCCGTTGCGGCGATCGCAGCAACCCTGTCCTGGCTGACCGTTCCGCTTGCCTCAACCAGGCACCGGCCATTGATCAGGTCAACACCGGAACGCAGCTCGGTCAGACTGAAGTTGTCGAGCATGATCGTGTCAACGTGTGCAGCCAGAACCGCGGGGATCTGATCAGGTGAGTCCACCTCAACCTCAATGTGAACCGTGTGACCGACCCGGGCCCGCAGGTCACGCAGGGCGTCCGTGATGTCCTGTCCCGCGGCGGCCAGCACGGCCAGGTGATTGTCCTTAACCATGACGGCGTCGGACAGGGTTCTGCGATGGTTGTGTCCACCACCAGCCAGGACGGCATGACGTTCGATGCTGCGCAGACCCGGTGTGGTTTTGCGGGTGTCAACGATGCGTGCAGATGTTCCGCTGACGGCATCAACAAAGCGTCTGGTCAGCGTGCTGATGCCGCTCATCCGCTGGCTGAAGTTCAGCGCAATCCGTTCGGCGGTGAGAACCGCGCGGGCTGGGCCGGTGATCACACCAAGCGACTGTCCTGCGCCAATGCGGTCGCCGTCACTCACGGCGAGGGTGGTGAGACAGCGGGAGTCGCTGAGCGTAAAGGCCGCCCTGATGAGGTCCCCTCCGCTAAAAACAGCGTCCTCCCGGCTCACCAGGTGGGCGGTTGCCGTTGCATCGGCGGGGATGAGGTGTTCGGCCGTGATGTCGCCCCAGGGCGCATCCTCGCGGAGTGCGGCGGTGACGAGGGTTGTGATGTGATCGGTGGTCAGCATGGCTGGTTCTCCCATTCGGAGAGGAACGGACGGGGGAGCGGGATCATCAGGACGCCTCCGGGAGCGGGGTGGCGTGCTGCTGGCTCTGCCCCAGATGGTGCGAGCCAACGGAGCCGGTGCGGGCCAGAGCGTCGGCGGCCATCTGGGCGGCGAGGAGACGCCGCAGCGCGGTGCCCCGTTCCTCCGGGGCCTCCGGGAGCGGTTGACTGCGCAGCAGTTCGGGATCGCCGAGGAGCCGACAGAGCCGGGTCAGGCCCGCGGTACTCCGGTGCAGCCCGCAGAGGGACCACATCAGTGACCGGATGGTTGTGTCGGTGATCCCGTCGTCAGGGGAGACCTCACGTTGTGGGTCTTCGTCGCCGCGCCGGTCGAGGGGAGAGACCGTGGCGTTCCGGAGCGGTGGCACCGACGTGCCTGGTCCGGGGGCGACGGTGAGCGGCGATTGCGGCTGTTCCGTGTCGTGGTTCTGTGCCACGTGTCTGCCTGCTCGCGCTCCAAAGACCAGGGCTTCGGCGAGTGAGTTGGAGGCAAGACGATTGGCGCCGTGGACACCGGTCCACGCACACTCGCCCACGGCGAAGAGGCCCGGCAGGGTTGTGGC
>JBQELM010000376.1:0-2708 GCA_052103915.1 Mycetocola sp.
ACAGCCTGGAGCAGAGAGCCCGACACCGCCAGGGCGGCCCCGGCAATCAGTCCAATCACGGTCCGCGGGATGCGCGACGCGACCACGGTCTCCAGATACGGGTCGCCCTCGCCTCGGAGCACCGCCGCAAACTGCTCAAGCGAGATCGGTTTGTTGCCGACCAGCACGCTCAGCACAAGCACACACGCCAGGAGCAGCACGACCCCCACGATGCACAGCACAACGCGGGTGCGAGAGCGGGTTCCCCCGATCACACCCGCGGTGCTGCCAGTGGCTGAGGTCACTCGCCCTGAACGTTGTCCATGGCTGCGGTGACCAGGTCAACGTAGTCGCTGAGCACCCAGGGCACGGTCAGCGGGTTGACCAGCGAAGACGCGGTCACAAAACTCTCGTCCGAGCTCGCCACGACCGCGTCGTTGGCGATCGCGGGGATAGAGGAGTAGAGGTCGTTGGACAGCGCCTCCTCCTTGGCCGCGTCGTCGGAGTAGAAGGTGACGATCAGGTCTGAGTTGTTGAGCTCGTCGGCACGCTCATATCCGATGATGGCCGAGGCCGTCCCGTCTGCCTCATCCAGGGTGTCCACAACGGAATCCTGAACCAGGCCCATTCCGTCAAGCATGGCCACGCGCTGCTCCCCGGGAAGGAACACCCCCAGGGTGCTTGGTGTGGTGTAGATGTACGAGAAGGTGGTGTCAGCAAACTCGGGGTGGGCTGCGGCAACGTCAGCGAACTCGGCGTTGATGCCGTCAATGAGCCCCTGCGCCTGATCCGGCTGGCCAACGGCATCGGCAATCAGCTGAATCTGTTCCGTCCAGGTGATCGTCCAGGCCTTCTCCGGGTAGGCAACGGTTGGCGCGATCTGGTTGAGGGTGTCGAACTGCTCCTGCGTGATGCCGGACCACGGCGCCAGAATCAGGTCAGGCTCCAGCTCAACAACGGTGTCGAGGTCGATCTCGCCTGTGGAGGTTCCGTCATCAAACTGGGTCGGGAGCTCGTCACCTGCGGCGGTGACGGCATCGTGGATCCAGGGAAGGTAACCGGTCTCCGGGTCTGCACCCCAGCTGTATTCGCCGATCCCCACCGGGGTGATACCGAGTGCAATGGCGGTCTCCGCCGAGCCCTGACCGATGGTGACAATGCGCTCTGGTGTCTCTGTAATGACGGCATCACCGAGAGCGCTGGGGATGGTGACGGGGAATCCCGCCGCGGCTGGTTCGTCTGTGGGAGAAGCGGCCGGGGTTCCGGAGCAGGCGCTCAGGGTGAGCACCGCTGTCAGGGCGGCGGCGACGGTCAGGCGACGGGCAGAGTTCACGACTGTTCCTTCGGGTGGGAGGGGTGCGCGACCGGGGCGCGCGCCTCGTTAGTATAGGCTCACCTTCCCTCGGTTTTCAATTTTTTTGAACACCACTCATCTGGCTACTTTCGAGCGGCTGACACCGCCGATGCGCCGTTTCCCATTTCCGCAGCCGCGTCGTGCAAGCACGAGATAAAGGCGTCGAGAATCGCGCCATTGCCGCTGCGAGTCGATCGAGCAGCCAAAAGCCTTGTTGTCGGAGAACCCGCAAGCGGGACAACGGCAACGGAGGGCGGGGCCATCTGACGGACCGACTCGGGAAGAATACTCGTCCCCACACCCGCAGCAACAAAGCTGAGCGCGGTCTCCTGGTGAACAACCTCTTCAGCAACCGTCGGGACAGCATCACTATCAGCAAACACATCGGCCACCCGCTGCACATACCCCGGCATCAACGAGGCCGGATAGGACACCATCGGTACCAGCGCAATCTCCGCCGCCGTCACCTCGTTGCGCTCCGCCAGCGGGTGCGCAACGGGAAGACAGGCAACCAGGCGCTCCTCAAAAACCACCTCGGCCCTGATCGGCGGTTCATCCGGAATATCACGCGGGACCTCGTCCCTGATGATCGCCACATCCAGGCTGCCGTCGCGCAGGCCCTCCAACTGCTCCCCCGATGTCAGTGGAACCATCCGCACCGTCACCTGAGGCCGATGCGCACGGAACAGCCGGACCACACCCGGGAGGACCGTGTAGTTGGCCGAACTGACAAAACCGACCGTGAGATGGCCATTCACCCCGTCGGCAAACTCCTGCATGTCCGAGTGAATCCGGCCCATCAAATCGTCGAGCTCCGAGGCCCGCTCCTTCAGGTGCACTCCGGCCGGTGTCAGTGTCACCCGACGGGTTGTGCGCTGAAAAAGAGCCACCCCCAGCTCCTGTTCAAGCCGGGCCACCTGGACGCTCAGCGGCGGCTGCGACATGTGCAGCCGCTCGGCCGCGCGACCGAAGTGGAGCTCATCGGCGACGGCCATGAAGTAGCGCAGCTGACGGAGTTCCATGCCGCAATCATGCCCGGTGAATATTTCTTGCCGATTACGAACATATTGCGAGCAAATCGCAATTAATCGGCGAAGAAAAAGGTATTTGACCTGGGGTTGTTCCAGTCGCTTTTGTTGACCCAACGCCCCTGTTCCCGGAAGGAATCACCGTGACTGACCCCACAACCACTGACACCCGAATCGACATGCTCTACCTGAGCGAACCAGAGGTCATCGCGGCCGGTGTGAAGGACATGGACCGCTGCATGGAGGTCATGGAGGAGGTACTTGTCCTGGTTGCCAAGGGTGACTACCGGATGGCGGGCAACTCGGCCAACTCCCACGGCGCCCAGATCGGCTTCCCCCAGACGTCA
>JBQELM010000377.1:0-961 GCA_052103915.1 Mycetocola sp.
TGCTCTGCGCTGCGGTGATCCGGTCTGCGGTCCAGTTCTGGTCCGAACGGTAGTGGCTCTCGTACAGGGCCAAGCGGATCAGCGACGGGTTGACGCCCGATGCGCGAAGCTCTGACACAAGCACCAGGTTCCCCAGTGACTTTGACATCTTTTCGCCGTCAAGACCAACCATCCCCGCGTGCAGGTAGGACAGCGCAAAATCGGCATCGTGCAGGTTGCTGGCGTGTGCGGCGCTGAGCTCGTGGTGGGGGAAGATCAGGTCGCTACCGCCGCCCTGAACCGTAATCGGGGCACCAAGCGCCTGCGTTGCGATGACAGCGCACTCCACGTGCCAGCCGGGACGGCCCTCGCCCGCGGAGGTCGACCAGGACGGCTCGCCGTCGCGCGCGGCCCGCCAGAGCAGCGGGTCAAGCGGATCCTTTTTGCCGGAGCGGTCGGGGTCTCCCCCGCGCTCGGCCGAGAGGGTCTGCATGGTTGTGCGGTCAAGGCGGCTCGTTGAGCCAAGTGACCAGTGCTGATTCTGCGCTGCCTCCACCGAGAGATAGAGGTCGTCTCCGACAGCGTCGGCCGTTGGCACACGGTAGCCCACTCCTGCAGCCTCCAGCTCAGTTGCCGCGTCGGCAATGTCCTGGATCCGCTCGGTGACAAGAACAAAACTCTCCGGTGGAATGACGCCGAGTGCCGTCATATCATCCCGATACAGCTGGGTCTGATCAGCGGCCAGCTCGCGCCAGTCGTATCCCCGTTGTGTGGCACGCTCGAGCAGCGGGTCGTCAACATCGGTGACATTCTGCGCGGCACGCACGCTGACACCGGCGTCCTGCCAGACCCGACGGAGCAGGTCAAAAGCCAGGTAGGTGGCGGCGTGACCCAGATGGGTTGCGTCGTACGGTGTGATGCCGCAGACATACAGCGTCGCAGTCTCTCCGGCGACCGGGTCAGAGTTCAGACCGGTCGCCGA
>JBQELM010000377.1:971-2697 GCA_052103915.1 Mycetocola sp.
GTGTTCCCTTTCCGGGAAGAACGGGGACGTGGGGGGAAGTCCAACTGTGCACGGGAACCAGTATCTCGACTAGGGGGCGATAACGCCGAAGGAGAGCAGAACAATCAGAGTTCCGCCCAGCAGAATGCGGTAGATCACAAACGGCATGAAGCTGCGCTTGGAGATGTAGTTCATGAAGAACACGATCACAACCAGACCAATCACAAAGGCGACAACCGTTGCAATGAGGGTTTCAAGCGGGCCGTAGACCTCAGGAAGGCAGCCGGTCGCCCCGACAACGCACGGTGAGGCGATTGACTTGTACACCTGGTACAGACCACTCGCGAACACGGCGGGAATGGCAAGCAAAAACGCGTAGCGCGCCGCGGCCGGACGGCTGAAGCCCATCAGAAGTCCAGCGGTGATCGTTCCACCCGAGCGTGACACTCCGGGAATGAGCGCCAACGCCTGCGCAAAGCCGTAGCCGATGCCCTGACCTACGGTGAGCGAGGAGAGCTCGCGCTTTTTGGATCCGATCCGGTCCGCAAGACCAAGGATCACACCAAAAACAATGAGCATGATGGCCACCCACCACAGTGAGCGGAAGGTGGTCTCGATCTCGTCCTGGAAAAGCAGGCCGAGGACACCGATGGGCAACGAGCCAATGATGATGAGCCACCCAAGCCTGGCCTGCGGATCACTCAGCGGAACCTTGCCAACAATCGATTTGGCCCAGCTGGCGATGATCCCGGTGATGTCCTTCCAGAAGTACACAACAACGGCGACCTCTGTACCGATCTGGGTGATTGCGGTGAACCGGGCACCGGGGTCCTCGCCGGTGCCAAGCATCTCGCCCACAATGCGCAGGTGTGCGCTGGAAGACACGGGGAGGAATTCGGTCAAACCCTGCACAATGCCCAGGATGATGGCGTTAATGATGTCCACGCGACTCGCTTTCTTGGCGTGATCTGATGGCAGTGCCGATCAGTAGGAGAGCAGCAGATCCCTGAGAACCCGCTCGCCAAAGACTAGTGCGTCAAGCGGTACACGTTCGTCCACACCGTGGAACAGGGAGGGGAAATCCAGGTCGTCGGGGAGGCGAAGTGGGGCAAAACCGTATCCGGCAATGCCGAGGCGGCTCAGCGCTTTGTTGTCGGTGCCGGCTGGCAGCAGGTACGGGAGAACGCGTGCGCCGGGGTCGTGGGCATCAATGGTCTGTTCGACGGAGGTAATAAGTGGCCCCGCCAACGGATTCTCAAGCCCCACGTCCCTGTGCAGAATCTCAACGTCGACAAACTCGCCAACCAGCTCGTCGATCTGCGCAAGAACGGCGTCCTCCTCCCCCGGCAGGGTGCGGACATCAACGAGTGCTTCCGCTCGGTCGGGGATGACATTCGACTTGTATCCGGCCGTCAATACCGTGGGGTTTGCCGTTGTGCGGAGTGAGGCCTGGATGAAGGCAGAGGCGCTTCCGGTCGCGAGTGCAATCTCATCCGGTCCAGCAGCCTGTGGATCGGTTCCCAGGAGAGCCGCAAGCTCTGCAATCAGTGCAGAGGTTGTGCCGGTCAACCGCAGCGGCCAACTCTGGCGTCCAATGGCTGCGATGGCCTCGGCAAGCCTGACCACGGCATTCTCGTGAACCACGCGTGACCCGTGACCGGCCGGTCCCCTGGCAACAAGCCTGATCCAGAGCAGAGCTTTTTCGCCTGTCTGCATCAGATAGGCGCGTTTTCCGCCGACGGTGATC
>JBQELM010000378.1:0-2689 GCA_052103915.1 Mycetocola sp.
TCCGCCTCATAACGCCAACACAGACACAGATAAAGGGCCAGGACATGATGTCCTGGCCCTTTATCTGTGCTCGTCGTTAGAGGGAGGCGTCTGCGATTCCCGACTTGGTGAGCAGGATGGCACGCGTCTGCGCCGTCACCGCATCAATGTCGTGATGGGCGGCACCCGGACGGTAGCTCTCCCCGTTAGCCTCAGCAATACGCGTCAGCAGCGCGTCGGTCAGAACCGGGTTCATCGGGAGCAACGGACCGTGGCAGTGGGTGCCGATAGCGTTACCACTGATCGCCCCCTCCGACTGGTCGCCGTTCCCCTTGCCGTAACGGACTGAGCCAAACGGAGCCTGCGTTGCGTCCCTTGTCACCGTTGTGGTGTGGTTTTCTGTTCCGACGATCAGCCCAAACTCGGAGTCGAAGGCGAAGCCCTCGGTGATCGTCCGAGCGGCAGACGCGTCGGTGTCAGCATCAAAAACGCCAACGCCGGTCAGAACATCATCAGGGGCAAAGCGGACGGAGCGGGTCATGAGCGAAAATCCTGCACCGGCGGCAACCATAACGGCGCCCGCCGCAACACGCTCGCGAATCCACGGAGCGATCCGCTCCAGATCCGACGCAATCTGGTGCACAGCCGACGACGTACCCGAACCGATCAGAATCACGTCAACATCCGACGCGGGGACGTCGTCACCCACGCGGTAGCTGGACTCGACCACGTCAAGCCCGGCCAAACGGGCACGATAGGCCAGAGCGGTACGGTTGCCCACGTCGCCGTTCAGCGACAGGGTTTCCGGGTACAGCTCAACAATGCTGACACTCATGCTGCTCCAGCCTCCAGATCCTTGTACCCGAGGTACTTCCGGGTGATCATCATCTGGTCGTAGTCGAGGAAGAAGGTGTGCCGTCCACTCGCTGGGCGGGGACGCTCAAGCATGGCCTTCACCGCCTCTGTGACGTCAGGAATGATCGTGCCGTAGTCCTTGCCCTCGTAGGCAAGGCGCAGTGCAACGAAGGCACCCTTGGGTCCGGAGATGACATCAACGTGACCGATCTTGGAGAAGTCGGCAGCGTAGAGCCAGGACGGGTCCTTACTCGACTCGTCGTAGGCGAAGAGCACGGAGTCAGGGGTGCGGTCAAGGTAGTCGAGGTTCAGCTGAAGACTCGCGAGGTTCTTCAGCATCAGGATCTCGATCTCAACATCACCAACGGTCAGGATTTCTCCGCGGCCGTACACCGTCTTTGTTGACTGAACAGCCTGAACCGCTGTCGCAATGTTGAAGCGCGAGCCAAGGGCGTTGGCGGCAACCGACAGAGCTGCAGCGATGTCGACGGCGTAGTGGATTCCGCGGGACGGCATCACGATGGTGTGTGCTTCGCCATCAAAGGTGATTGTTGCGGTGTTCCCCTCAACCGAGATGACCTCGGCGCGAGCGGCACGACCGGTGACCTGCTCCTTTCCGGAGAAGTCACGCGCGGACACCTGACCGTGCGGGGCACTAGCCTGCACCTCATCGGTGACACCGAAGTACTCGACGGTCAGTCGGCCATCCGACTCAAGTTCGGTACCCAGGTGGCCAAGGAAGTTGTCGTCACGGTTCAGTGCAATGTACTCGGAGACCTCTCCGGCGATGTCGCGGAACATCTGCGCGACCTTGTCCGGCTCACCAAAACGGTAGATCTGGTCAACAAGCAGGTTCAAGATCACGGCCGACTGCGGACGCAACTGACGGCAGATCTCAACTCCGTAGGCCTCATCAACCTCAAGGATTGCGATGTCGGCGTCAAGCTTGCCCGTCACAGACACGTCGGCCAGAACGGCCGAGGCGATGCCCTGGGGCATATTGGCACCGGAGGGATTGCTGAAGACCCGGAGCCCGTGTGCCCTGACGATCCCGGTCAGGATGTTCGTTGTTGTTGACTTGCCGTTTGAACCAAGAACAACAATCGAGCCGTACGGCAGCTTCTCTGTGACGTCTTTGACAAAGTCAGGGTTCATCTTCTGCGCAACCAGTCCGGGGAAGGCACTGCCTCCCCCGCGCAGCCGTGTCGCAAATCGTGCGGCACGGCCGGCGAGGACCGGAAGAACAAACGCGGCGCCGGGCTTAGTCAAGGTAATCCCTCAGTGACTGCGAGCGTGACGGGTGGCGCAGCTTAGCCATCGTCTTTGACTCGATCTGGCGGATACGCTCACGGGTCACACCAAAGGTGTCACCGATCTGGTCAAGCGTTTTTGGCATACCGTCGCCGAGTCCAAAGCGCATCCGGATCACACCGGCCTCACGCTCCGACAGCGAATCAAGCAGGCTCTCCAACTGCTTCTGCAGCATGGTGAAGCCAACCGCGTCGGCAGGAACAACGGCCTCAGTGTCCTCAATCAGGTCACCAAACTCGCTGTCGCCGTCCTCACCGAGCGGCGTGTGCAGCGAGATGGGCTCGCGGCCGTACTTCTGAACCTCGATGACCTTCTCAGGTGTCATATCCAGCTCACGGCTGAGTTCCTCAGGGGTGGGCTCACGACCCAGATCCTGAAGCATCTGGCGCTGAACGCGGGCCAGCTTGTTGATGACCTCAACCATGTGAACAGGGATACGGATGGTCCGAGCCTGATCGGCCATGGCGCGGGTGATTGCCTGACGGATCCACCAGGTGGCGTAGGTCGAGAACTTAAAGCCCTTGGTGTAGTCGAACTTCTCGAC
>JBQELM010000379.1:0-725 GCA_052103915.1 Mycetocola sp.
GCGGGTGCGGACCACGCCCGTGTCCGGGGCGAGGACGAGCACTGCGCTGAGGCAGAGACGATCGAATATCACGCCACGGGGCACACCGTGTTCTCGCGCGGTCGCTACGACGGCACGCAGCCAACCGGATACTGGGAGTGGTACAGAATCGACGGCACGCTTAAACGTTCGGGGCACTTTGTTGACGGTGAGCCGGTCGGTGAGTGGATCACCTACGACGGCACCGGAGCGGTGTACAAGATCACACATAGAGGAGCCCCCGCATGAATCCCACACCCGCCGCGTCGATGATGGATGCCCTGAGTGCGCTGGAATCGCTGGGGACTCCCGGGCTGCCCGCCGAGCGGCTAGGGGCTGACGGCATTCGTTTTCGTGTCGCTCAAGTTGAGATGCGCGACGGGGCGATTTTTGTTCCCTTTGCCGAGGCGGTGTCCGTCACCGTTGATGTTCTGCTGAGCGCCACAGCCCCCGAGTACCGCTTCCGGGTAACCAGCTTTGAGTCGAGCGGCATGAGCGTTGGTCACACCCAGCACGCGGGCGCTGCCCGAATCAGGCGGTCGTCGCTCAACATGACCCTGGACGGCGTCACCCCCGTCCAGTTTGATACCGGCGTGGTGATTGACCTGATTGATGCGACCCTCGTTCCGCTGGGGTGGTCCCGTCGGGTGAGCGGATTCACACGCTTTTTTGCCCGGATCTTCGGTGGTGCTTCTGCCCGGAGCTAG
>JBQELM010000379.1:735-2683 GCA_052103915.1 Mycetocola sp.
GTGCCTCAGATCGACTCACGTGCCTCAGATCGATGCACACGCCACACATCGGGTGGCGTCGGGTCGAACCGCACGCCGCTCGGCGGGAATGGTGGTGCCGCACACCTCGCAGACGTCAGCGGTACCGGCCGCCACGCGCTCCAGGGCGCTGACAATGCCGGTCAGCTCCTGCTGGTACGCCTGACGGAGCCCCTCCAAGCGTGACCACTCAACGGAGAGCGGAGCGCCCTCCGGGTCGTGCTCGTCGTCGTCACTCTCACCCAGGCGAATGCCACGGAGCTCAGCGAGTTGGCGCTCCACATGGGCCAGACGCGTCACGGTTTCAGCGTGCCTGGCATCCAACAGCTCTGAGTGACTGGACATCGGGGTGACGGCTACCTGACGCCGCGCATCAGGCGCAGGATCGGTGTGCGGACAAGGAACAGCACAACACCAACCGCGATGGAGGCGAGGCCAACAACCAGGAAGTAGGGCACCTCGTTTTTGGTGCTGTAGAAGCCGGAGAGTGTTCCCGCTGCCGCTGAGCCGAGTGCAATGGAGAGGAAGTACAGCGCAACCATCTGGGAGTGGAACACCCGGGGCGACAGCTTGGTCGCCAGGGACTGGCCAACGGGGGACAGGCACAGCTCAGCCATGGTGAACAGGAACAGGATCAGCACAATCGCCAGGAACGGAACCGATCCGTTTGCCCCGCCGGAGAACGGGATGAAGGTCAGGAACGCCACCCCCATGATCACGGTTCCCATCGCAAATTTGACCGGGGTTGAGGGCTGTCTGGTCCCCAGCTTGGTCCAGAGCGCGGCAAAGACACCGGCAAAGATGATGATGAAGATCGGGTTGATGGATGTGATCACACTCGGCGGCAGTTCAATGCCAAACACGGTGCGGTCGAGTCGCTGGTCGGAGTAGATCGCCAGGACCGTGAACTGCTGCTGGAACAGCGTCCAGAACACGGCCGAGGCCACAAACAGCGGAATGAACGAGAACACGCGGCTGCGCTCGTCAGCGCTGATGTTCCGGCTTGAGGTGATGACCGTGAACAGTGCAATCGCGGTCACGATCGTCAGGATCACCACGATCGTCGATAGGTTTTCTGCCTGCACCCACCCGGACAGTGACACGGCCGCAACGATCACAACAACGGTTGCTGCGATGCCAAGCCACACGGTGCGTTCGCGCTTGCTCAGCGGGTTGGGTGGTGTGGCATTGGCGGGGGAGGCCGTGTACTTACGCAGGAAAACGTACTGGATCAGGCCAATCGCCATCCCGATGGCCGCCAGGCCAAAGCCCCAGTGGAAGCCCTGCATGCCCCAGACCCAGCTGGTCAGCAGTGGGCCAACAAACCCACCGATGTTGACGCCCATGTAGTAGATGGAGAACGCCGCGTCCCGTCGCGGATCGTCCCTGGTGTAGAGGTCGCCCAGGACCGTTGAGGTGGTTGTTTTGAGCGAACCTGAGCCGAGTGCCACACAGACCAGCCCGATCGCGAGCCCCGCAACGCCGGGAACAAAGGCCAGTGCCAGGTGGCCAATCATGATGGTGACCGCGGCGGTCAGCAGCGTTTTTTCTGCACCGAGCAGCCGATCGGCGACCCAGCCACCGAGCACGGAGGAGAGGTACACCAGCCCGCCGTACGCGCCAACAATTGAGGTGGCCTGCGCCTCGGAGAGGCCAAGCCCACCCTGCGTTGTGGAGTAGTAGATGTAGAACGCCAGCAGGCCCTGCATGCCGTAGAAGCTGAAGCGCTCCCACATCTCGACCCCGGCCAGGTTGGCCAGACCCCAGGGGTGACCAAAAAAGCCGCGGTTCTGTGCTGCGGGGGAGGCGGCGCCTGCGCTGCTGCTGCCGCCTGTGCTTTCGGCGTTATCTGTGCTTCCTGCGCTGGCTGGGGTGTGAGCCATGGTGTTCCAATCGGAGCCTCGCTCCGACGAACGACGGTGGTCTTTCC
>JBQELM010000380.1:0-2672 GCA_052103915.1 Mycetocola sp.
ACGCGGGGAACATGCAGAGGGCTTGTCATACGTCCCAGGCTAATCATTCCTGGCGGCTGAGGCGAAGCCGGAATCCGAATCCGTCACCGTTGCCCCGACGATCAGGGCGGTGCACCGTAGAATGATGAGGCTATGCCGCTGACGATCACCTATCCCCCAGAGCTGCCCGTCAGCGCCCGCAAGGACGACATCGCTGAGGCCATCAAAGACAATCAGGTTGTCATCGTTGCCGGTGCAACCGGCTCGGGAAAAACAACCCAGCTGCCCAAGATCTGCCTGGAGCTGGGGCGCGAGTCGATTGCGCACACCCAGCCGCGCCGCATCGCGGCCCGCAGCATCGCCGAGCGGGTGTCTGAGGAACTGGACGTTGCCCTCGGTGACGTTGTTGGTTATCAGGTGCGATTCACCGACCAGTCCTCCGCCAACACGCAGCTGACCGTCATGACCGACGGCATCCTGCTGAACGCCATGCACCGCGACAAGCTGCTGCGGCGCTACGACACGATCATCATCGACGAGGCGCACGAGCGCAGCCTCAACATCGACTTCCTGCTGGGCTACCTCAAGCAGCTGCTGCCCAAGCGGCCCGACCTGAAGCTCATCATCACCTCGGCCACCATCGACGTTGACCGGTTCTCCGCGCACTTCAACAACGCTCCGGTGATCGAGGTGTCCGGGCGCACTTACCCGGTGGAGATCCGCTACCGGCCCGTCGTCACCGACCACGACGACGAGACCGGCGACTCCCCCGACGCCACGAGCATGATTGAGGGCATTGTGCGCGCGGCTGATGAGCTGGCCCGCGACAACTCCGGCGACGTGCTGGTGTTCCTCAGCGGTGAGGCAGAGATCCGTGACGCCGCCGACGCCCTCCGCGCCCGCTACGGGTCGGACCGCACCGGCACAACCGAGATTCTCCCGCTCTACGGTCGGCTATCCGCGGAGGAGCAGCACCGGGTGTTCAGGCCGTCCGCCGCCGCGGGTGTGAAGCGTCGCATCATTCTGGCGACCAACGTGGCGGAGACCAGCCTCACGGTTCCGGGAATCCGCTCGGTCATTGACACCGGAACGGCCCGTATCTCGCGCTACTCCACCAGGTCAAAGGTGCAGCGGCTCCCGATTGAGGCGATCTCGCAGGCCTCGGCCAACCAGCGTTCTGGTCGAGCCGGACGCACCCAGGCCGGTGTGGCCATTCGGCTGTACGCCGAGGACGACTTCGACTCCCGTCCCGAGTTCACCGATCCGGAGATCCTGCGCACCAACCTGGCCGCTGTCATCCTGCAGATGATCTCGCTTGGCCTCGGCGACATTGCCGCCTTCCCGTTCATCGAGCCGCCCGACCCCCGTGGTGTGAAGGACGGGCTCACCCTGCTGCGTGAGCTGGGTGCTGTGACGGCCGAGGGTCGTATCACGCGGGTGGGACGCGACCTGTCCCGGTTGCCGGTTGACCCCCGCTTTGGCCGGATGGTCATCGAGTCAAAAAAGCACGGTGTCTCGCGTGAGGTGCTGGCCATTGTGGCCGCCCTCACCATTCAGGACCCGCGCGAGCGCCCGGCAGAGAAGCGCCCCCAGGCCGACGAGAAGCACTCGCGCTTCAACGACCCGCAGGGTGACTTCATCACGCTGCTCAACCTCTGGAACTACCTGGAGGACAAACGCGAGGAGCTTTCCTCCAGCGCGCTGCGTCGCCTGTGCAAGGCGGAGTTCATCAACTATCTGCGGGTCAGGGAGTGGCAGGACGTTGTCCGCCAGCTGACCCGGCTGGCCAAGCCGCTTGGTCTGACCTTCAATGACCCAACGGTCGACTCCGACGGTATTCACAAGTCACTGCTCGCCGGGCTGCTGTCCCAGATCGGCATCCGCGACCAGGCCGCGGCAGACAAGGCAGCCAGCGCCAAAAAGGCCGGCCGCCCTGGCCCGAAGACCAAGGGCGACTACGTTGCAGCCCGCGGCACCCGTTTTGTCATCTTCCCCGGATCCTCGCTGGCGAAAAAGCAGCCGGACGCCGTCATGACCAGTGAACTGGTTGAGACGTCCCGGCTGTTCGCCCGCACCGCCGGTGCCATCGACCCGGCGTGGGCTGAACCAATCGCCGGTGACCTGGTCACCCGGAGCCACAGTGATCCGCGCTGGGAGAAGCGGCAAGGTGCGGCCGTCGCCACAGAGAAGGTGACGCTGTTTGGTGTTCCCATCATTCCCGGGCGACGTATCCAGTACGACCGGATTGACGCGGAGGCGGCTCGTGAGCTCTTCCTCCGGCACGCCCTGGTTGAGGGTGAGTGGCCCAACGACACCCGCCGCGACCGCCTCTACGCCTTTGATCGGCGCAACCGCCAGCTGCGTGCGGAGCTGGGCCGGCTGGAAGATCAGACCAGGCGGCGGGACATCCTGGCCGACGATGAGGCCGTATTTGACTTCTACAACCGGGTCATCCCGGCGAGTGTCACCAGCGTCCGCAGTTTTGAGACCTGGTGGAGGGACGAGCGCTCCCGCACACCTGATCTGCTTGATCTGACCCGCGCCGAGCTCCTGCCCGATGACGGGCCGGCGGTTGACGAGCGTGACTTCCCCGGCTCGTGGCGTCAGGCCGACCAGGTACTCAAGCTCAGCTACCGTTTTGAGCCCGGTTCGGCCGACGACGGCGTGCGGGTGGACATTCCACTTGCGCTGCT
>JBQELM010000381.1:0-2658 GCA_052103915.1 Mycetocola sp.
GGACCGTTTACGATCCCGATTCGTTCGTGTGATTATCAAAAGGGGATGTGGCGTGAGTGTTTATGGTGGAAACCACTCGATCATTCGGAATTAAATGTCTCTACCGGAAGGTATTCTCCATCCTGGCTGGATGGAGTTCAGGGGCGAACGTTGCGTGGCTGCGGGGGCTCTTCGCGCAGTTGTTCTGGTTTTCCGGATGAGCTCGTGCCCGGTTTTGCGCGGGAGGGGGTGAAGCGGCGCCGGGTGGGGTGCGGGTGTGGGGTGTGGCCAGTTTGCGCAGAGCGTTGCGAATGCTCTCGCGCGATTAATCGTCGCTTTATTGCATGAAGGGTTAACCCGGGTGATTTAAATGATGTGATTTCGGGTGATGGAATGGTTCACATATTTTTCGTTGTTTTTTGACCGGAGAAAATGCTCAAACCGATGGAAAAATCTGGACGAGTGCGCGCGTGGGTGAGTGAAAATAATGGTGTTGCCGACGGGCGGGTGATGCGTCGTGATTTCGTGTCTTCAAAAACGGTCAAGAATAGCACTTTTGACGGTATACAACTCAATTGACCCTTATTTTGGGGTGGGCGAATGTGCCTTTGCCGGATCATTCGGGCGTGGCGAGCGGCCGGACCGCGGGCACCGTTGACGGCGCACGCCCACAGAAGACCGGCATCCGCGGTGGCGGGCTCGGCCGGGGACGACCCGGCAGCGGCAGGCTCAGCTGGGACGGCTCCGCGGTGGCGGGCCGGTGAGTGCCGTGACGGCCGCCAGAAACGGCGACTATGCCAGAATGACGCCGTCGCGGATGGCCTGCTTACGCAGCGACACCTTTGTTCCCACGTCAAAGCCCGACTGACGGTACTTTTCGCGAATGCGCTTGAGGTAGCTCTTGGCCGTCTCCTCCGAGATGCCGAGCGCGTAGGCAACCGACTTCACCGGCTCACCGTTGGCGTACAGCGCCATGACACGGCGCTCCTGGGCGCTGAGCTTGGGAGAGCCCGGCTCAACGGCCGTCAGCGCCTGGCCCAGCTCAGGGGAGATAAACACCTCACCGGCGTGGGCCGCACGGATCGACTCAACGATCATGTCGACGCCCTCGCTCTTGAACAGGTACCCGGACGCACCGGCGTTGAGGGACTCTCTGATGACGGCGGGCTCAGAGTAGGTGCTCATCATGACCGTCTTTGTTCCGGTTGAGGTCAGCGTTGCAAGCTTCATCGACACCGGAATGCTGTCCTTGAGGTCAAGGTCAAGCAGCACAACATCCGCGGGGAACGCGGGGTGCGTCAGCAACTCCGGCCAGGACGCCACAGCAGCAACCATGTCGATGTCATCCGCCGCCGACTTGATCCACTCGGTGAGAGCTCCAAGAAGCATGCGGTGGTCGTCAACGATTGCGAGCCGGATGGCGGCGGGGGACTCAGACATTGGGGGGTCCTTTGCTTCTATCTGTGAGCGGCTTTAGCGGAAGCTTAGTGGGTCAGCGGTGCGCAATCGCGACACTGAACGTCACACCGAGCGCCGTTGAGTGTGTTGAGTGCGGTCCGATCTGGCGAAGGACCTCCCACAGGGCCGATTCGATGTCGCGACGACGCAGTCCCGCAACGTGGATATCGATGAATCGTGTGGGGTTGCCCGCGGCGTCTGGCATTCCCTCATCTTCTCTGAAACGGACTGCTGCCTTCACGCTCTGCCGTCCGGGACCTGAGCAGAGCAGCCAGAGAGCAGAGACGAGGGCGTCACGCGACTCCCGCTCCAGCTGCGACGCCATCGAGGTGGGGTCAACAACACTGATCGCCTGCGCAAGCACGGCGCTGTCGGCGACGGCGTGGTTGAGCCAGGTATCCCGCTTACCGCTGAGCAGGAGCAGACGCAGTTCGGCCGCAAGCTCCGCTGCCCTGTCGCTGCGCTCGGCGGGAAGCGGCAACGGCTGTGCGCCGCTGGCAATGTCGGTGAAGAGTTGCTCGATTTCGTTGTCAAGCTTCACGATTGCGGCGCCAGCCCACGGCAGGTGACCGGTATCGGGGCTTCTGGTTGCGAGAGTGCCGTGCAATCGGGCGCGATCTGCGGCCATCGACCCCATCCGTCGAAGTGAGGCGGTCAGCGCAACGGCAAGAAGTGTCGCCAGAAACACGAGAACGTCACCGGAGAGGGGCAACGCCGACAGCGTCCCCGACTCGAGGGTGAAGAGAACCTCAGGAACCACCTTGACGACGGCAAGCCCGGCAATGAGGGCAAGAACCTCCGCCGTGGGCCGAAGCGGTGTGAACGCCACAAGGACACCGGCTGCTGCGCCGACAACGGTGCTCGGCGGGTGGGGGAGTCCGCTCATGACCGTACCGACCCGGTCAAGGACAAAAGCGGCAAAAAGGACGGGAATCAGGATCGCCATCATCCGCGTGGTCAGACGCTGCCCGTTCCGTCGGATACTGACGAGTCCGCTGGCGACCACAGCGATCAGGATGATCCACGCGGCAATCGAGTAGGCGCTGCCGGTTGTGCCAAGCACGGAGGAGAAAAACCTGAAGGCGTAGTACGCAAAAATCATGAAACCGCAAAACAGCAGTCCAAGACCAAGCGGCATCCACTGGGTTTCGGACGGGGCTGCGGGGGTTTCGCCCGCCGGGCGCGGGGTGCGGGAGAGACTGCGGCGAATCAGGGTCATTT
>JBQELM010000382.1:0-2651 GCA_052103915.1 Mycetocola sp.
GATGGTCGGACGCGGGTGGCTCCCATCGTCAACGGTCTCGGCACCACCAAGTACGAGGAGCTGTTCCTGCTCTGGCGGCACATCGCGAGGCGGTTGCGCGACGCCGGGTACGAGCTGATCGAGCCGGAGGTTGGTGAACTGGTGACCAGCCTGGACATGGGTGGAGCGTCGCTCACCCTGCAGTGGTTGGACGAGGAGCTGGAACGGCTGTGGCGTGCCGACGCCTACACGCCCGCGTACCGCAAACAGCGGGCCCCGCTTGAAGCGCTTGACCAGGACGCTGTGCTTGGTGCGGTCGCCGACGGCTCAGATGACGGGACGGCCCCGCCCGCCAGCGCCGCCGCACAGGCGCTCACCGTTCGGGTGGTCGCTGCCATCACAGCGTTGCACACGGTCATTGCCGAGAACGAGGACGCTCTGGGCCGGATCGACGCGGTCGCCGGTGACGGAGATCACGGGCGCGGCATGCTGAAGGGGGCGGACGCCGCGCTGAGCGTTGCCGGTGCGCTGCCGGAAGGGGCCGGAGTCGCGTGGGCTCTCGGCAGGATCGGGCGTAGCTGGGCGGCCAACGCCGGCGGGACCTCCGGTGTGCTCTGGGGTGCGGCGCTTGAGGCGTTCGGGGCGTCGCTTGGTGACACAGCAGACGGATACACCGCAGCGGACGTGGCCGCAGCGCTGACCGCCTTTATCGAGTCGATTGGTGACCTGGGGCGTGCGGAGCTCGGCGACAAGACCCTGCTGGATGCGGCAATCCCGTTTGCTGAGACGTTCAGAGCGGCCGTTGACCGTGGCGAGGGAACGGCGGTCGCCTGGAGGGTGGCTGCGGTCCGCGCCGTTGACGAGGCTGCCGCGACCGCGCAGCTGCGACCACGGGTGGGACGGGCGCGCCCGCTGGCGGAGAAGAGCGTCGGCACCCCCGATGCGGGAGCGACGTCCTTCGGGCTGATCGTCACCGCCGTGGCGGACACGCTCGACGCCTGACCACCCCTCACCCCCTGACAAACCAGACAGAAGGAGCAAACCAATGAGTGCACTTGTAGCGGGACCGGACAGCGTTGACTTCAGCTTCCGACTTGATGGGCGCGTGGCCCTTGTCACCGGGGGTGCCTCGGGGATTGGGCGTTCCATCGCGGGCGCGCTCGCCGACCGGGGTGCGACCGTCGCGATCCTCGACGTCAAGGCTGAGGCCGCGATCGCCGCCGCAGCCGAGCTGGGTGACCGGCACATCGGCGTTGAGGTTGACGTCACCGACCAGGTGTCGGTTGACCGTGCTGTTGCCCGTGTGGTCTCGGACCTCGGCGGCCTGGACATCGCCGTCAACTCGGCGGGAATTGTTGCACTCGCCCCGGCAGAGGACCTGAGCCTGGCCGATTTTCAGCGCACCCTGTCCGTCAACCTGACCGGCACGTTCCTGGTGTCGCAGGCCGCGGGGCGGGTCATGCTTGCGGCAGGTCGCGGTCGCATCATCAACATGGCTTCCCAGGCGGCCACGGTTGCGCTTGACCAGCACGCCGCGTACTGCGCGTCCAAGTTTGGTGTTCAGGGGCTGACCCGGGTGCTCGCCCTGGAGTGGGGCAGCCGGGGTGTCACGGCGAACACCATCTCGCCGACGGTTGTGCTGACCGAGTTGGGCAAGAAGGCGTGGGACAACAGCCGCGGTGAGGCCCACCAGGCGGAGATCCCGGTGGGGCGGTTTGCTGTTCCGCAGGAGATCGCTGCGGCCGCCGTGTACCTGGCCTCTGACGCCGCGGCGATGGTGAACGGAGCTGACCTTGTTGTTGATGGTGGTTTCACCATTCGCTAGGAGGCTGTTCCGCTGCATCGATGGGCTCGGTTGAGGGGGTCAGAATCCGCCAAACGAAGGATCGCCCCTCACCCTCTGCCCGACGCGGTGGCCATCGGTCACACGCCACCCTGGATACGCGGCACCCGTTCCGTGGGAGTACGGCCGCGTAACCAAGGGGGATACATGACAAAGATGGTGAGCGCTGGTGCGGCACTGAGTGCCGGTGCTGGGTTGGGAACGGTGGGGGTGCTGCTTCTGTCAGGATGTGCGTCGGGTGACCCTGGTTCGACTGAAGAAACCACCCCGCCCCTTGTCTGGGCGGCCTGTACGCAACTCGTTGAGCAGGACAAGGCGCTGGCTGACGCGTTGGGAACCCCGCCGACGCTTGAGGGCTGGGCTGACCGGATGGAGTGCGGCAGCGTTGAGGTCCCGCGTGATTACTCAGATCCGGCCGCTGGCACGATCACGATCGAGGTCAGCCGGCTCAACCCGGAGCAGTCCAGCCAGGGGGTCGTGTTCACCAATCCGGGCGGACCGGGAATTGAGGGCCGCACCTTCCCGGCGATGATCGCCGCCAGCGGGGCGCAGGACCTGTCGCGGACGCACACCCTCATCGGGATCGATGGCAGGGGCACAGGGGGGTCGACGGCGGTTGACTGTTCCGGGCTCACCGACCTTGAACCGCCGCAGGGGGACGGCCCGCCCACCCGCCAGGAGGCGTTGGCGTACGCCGCCGAGGTGGGGGAAGCAAACCGGGCCTGTGTGCAGGGTGACCCCGACTTTGTTGAGAGTCTCACCACGGCCAACGCTGCTCGTGACCTTGACCGGGTTCGCGCGGCGCTTGGGGCCACCACCGTTGACTACC
>JBQELM010000383.1:0-2643 GCA_052103915.1 Mycetocola sp.
TACCCAGAGGGGCAGTCACGATCAGCTCCTCGCGGTTGACGGCCCGTACCGGCGTTTCTGGCAGGCACAGACCCCCACATCAGAACCCCACGTATCGGAGAACCAGTGAAGATCCACCGCGGAATTGTCAGTGCAACCCAGCAGCTCACTCCACACCTGGTTCGGGTCACCCTGAGCGGACAGGGCATTGCCGACTTTGTCAGCACGGGGATCGGCGACGAGTACGTCCGGGTGTTTTTTCCTCACGGTGATGACAGGACAGATGTGTCTCTTCCTGTCCCGGAGGGGGACTGGTGGGCCACGCCGGAGGGTGCGCCCGAGGCGCCGATGCGGACGTACACGATTCGAGCGGTTCGCCCGGAGATTGCTGAGATCGACATCGATTTTGTTGTTCATGAGGCTGGCGTGGCCGGCCCCTGGGCTGCGGCCGCTCGGCCCGGTGATGTGTTGGGGCTGAACGACCCGACCGGGCTGTACTCGCCGCCAGCGCAGACGCAGTGGCAGGTGCTTGTCTCCGATTTGACCGGTCTTCCCGCGGTCGCTCGGATTCTGCGGGACACCCCATCGACCATCCGTACCAGGGTGGTGCTTGAGATTGCCGACAAGAGTGATCGTCTGGACATTGACCACGGCGACGGGGTGGAGATCACCTGGGTTGTGGGCGGCAATGGTCACGGTCCCAGCACACTCGGTCAGATTGTGCGCAGCATTGTTGACGATCGGCTCCCGCTTGACCGTGGGTATGTCTGGGTGGCGGGGGAGACGGTTGCCCTCCGCGACGTGCGCAAGTATCTGAGGCGTGAACTGGCGCTCCCCGCCACTCACTACAAGGTGATCGGCTACTGGACACCCATTGCCGACTGGAGCAGCAAGTTTGCTGACCTTCCCGATTCGGTACAGCGAGAGCTTGACGCGATCTGGAGCGACGCCGGGGATGAGGACCCTGAGGATGTGAACGTTCGTTTTGAGTCACGGCTTGACCAGTTAGGCCTCTAAGGGGTGGGGTCGGATCAGCGGTGGCGACCGCGGGTTCAGTCTGTGACTCGTATGTGATCCCACCCCTCGCAGTTGTCGGCGATATATCGTTGAGTATCGTTCACGAGTGGTAGAGGAGATCATCATGGGCAACTCATTCCCGACCGGTGGCTTTGGACCCGGCGTCAGTAGCGAGAACATGTGGCAGGTCATGGAGCACCTGCGTTCCACCTTTGACAAGCGCGCAGGCAGCCGGGTTGGTCGTGGTGATGTGCGGGCGGCGGTGCTTGCGCTGCTGTCCGAGCAGCCGATGCACGGCTACCAGATCATCAGGGAGATCGAGAAGCGCAGCGGCGGCAGCTGGAAGCCAAGCGCCGGGTCCGTGTACCCTACCCTTCAGCTCCTGGCCGACGAGGGACTGATCAGCGCACAGGAGTCGCAGGGGCGCAAAACATACGAACTCACCGACGCGGCACACGAGGAGGCCGAGGCTGCGGCGGAGTCAGCGCCGTGGGGCAACGCGTCCACGACGGACGGCCCCACGCCGGGCGCCCTGGCCAAGGCCGGTGTTGACCTGGCCCAGGCGGTGGCTCAGATTGCACGAACCGGAACACCCGAGCAGGCTACTCAGGCCGTCACCGTGCTGAATGACGCTCGCCGTCGCCTGTACTCCATCCTCGCTGAGGACTAGGCGGTGAGTGTGAGCTCGGACGGGATCGCTGCCGCGTCCGCGTCGGCAGCGGAGGGGGCATCCCGGCAGGCTCAGGCGCGCTATCGCCGGATTCTGCGTTTTGCCTCCAGACATCTGGCCGTGACCTGGTGGTACGAGCTGTTCCTTCCACGGCTGGGGCTGGCTCGCCTCGCTGAGCGGACACGTGCTGCGCGGATGCGACGTTTTGCGCGCAGTTTTTACGTTCTCGCCGGTGATCTGGGTGGCCTGATGATCAAGGTTGGCCAGTTCATGTCGTCACGGCTTGACGTGCTCCCGCCGGAGATCACCGCGGAACTGGAGGGGCTTCAGGATGAGGTTGCGCCCGTGCCTTTTGCACAGATCAGTGCCGTCGCCGAGTCCGAGCTCGGAATGCCGCTTGAGCGTGTTTTTGTCCACGTCGACGAGGAGCCCGTTGCTGCGGCGTCTCTCGGCCAAGCCCATCGGGCACGGCTGGCACGGGCAGATGCAGAGGACACGGGGCTGAGTGCCGTCGTCATCAAGGTCCAGCGTCCAGGTATCGACGCGATCGTTGATGTCGACCTCGCGGCGCTTCGACGAGTGGGCGGTTGGCTGAGTCGGGTGCGCCTGGTGTCCGACCGGGTTGATATGCCCGCCCTGGTTGAGGAGTTTGCCCACACCAGTCGTGAGGAGATCGATTACCTGCAGGAAGCGGCAAACTCCGAGCGTTTTGCCGAGGCGTTTGCCGACGACCCCCGGGTGAGGGTGCCTGCCGTCGTGTGGGAACGGTCAACCCGGCGGGTGCTGACCCTTGAGGACGTGACAGCTATCAAGATCACCGACAGCGACGGTTTGCGCGCCGCCGGCATTGATCCGGCCGCGGTCGCTCCGGTGTTTGCATCCGTCATGTTTGAGCAGCTCTTCACGACGGGCTTTTTCCACGCCGACCCGCACCCGGGCAACATCTTTGTCACCCCCATTCCCCGGGCTGAACGGGG
>JBQELM010000384.1:0-2638 GCA_052103915.1 Mycetocola sp.
GGTGTCGCTGACGATCGTCCCCGTTCTGGCCTACTGGTTCCTTCGGGGCAGCTCCGCCCCCGTCTCGGCCAAGCGTGAGGCCAAGCGTGAGGCCAAGCGTGCGGCGCGTGCCCACGCTGAGGCTCGGCCCGACCTGCTTCACCGCCTCTACCAGCCGATCATCCGGTGGACGCTGAAGCACTCGGCCGTGACGGTTCTGCTTTCGATCGCGGTCCTGGTCGGAACGGTCATGCTTGCGCCGCTGATGAAAACCAACTTCCTTGGTGACTCCGGCCAGAACACCCTGACGATCTCGCAGACGCTGGAGGAGGGCGCCAGCCTGGACGCTCAGGACGCGGCCGTCGTGACGGTTGAGGACGCGCTCGCCGGTGTTGACGGCATCGAGACCGTTCAGGTGTCCTTCGGCAGTGGCGGCGGAAGTTCCCTCGCCTCCGCGTTCGGCGGGGGTGGCGGCGGAGCGATCAGCTACTCCATCACCACGGACGAGGACGTTGACCAGGTTGCCCTCCAGGACGAGGTGCGCTCAACCCTGGCCGACCTTGACGGAGTGGGGGACACCCAGATCAGTGCGAGCGAGGCCGGAGGCTTCGGCGGCAACGTCATCACCGTCGCCGTGACAGCGCCCAACGACTCCACCCTGACTGAGGCGACCGACGCTCTGGTCGACGCGTACACCGGCGCGACCGGTATCGCCCAGGTCAGCAGCAACCTCAGCTCAACCCTTCCGTATGTCGCCATCACGGTTGACCGTGATGCGGCGGCGGAGGCCGGGTACAGTGAGGTCACCCTCGGTGGCCTGGTGTCGCAGCGGATGCAGTCGAGCACGGTGGGCAGCGTTGACATCAACGAGGAACGCCTCAGCATTTACATCACCAGCGAGGACGTGCCGACCACCATCTCCGAGGTTTCAGAGATCAGCATTCCCACCCCAACCGGGACGGTGCCGCTGAGCGACCTGGCCACGGTTGAGGAGGCCAACGGTCCCGCCTCGATCACCACGGAGAAGGGGATCCGCACGGCAACCGTGTCCATCACCCCCGAGGGTGACGACCTGGGGTCGGCCACCGCCACGGTCACGTCAACGCTTGAGGACACCACCCTTCCCGACGGAGCCAGTGCGAGTGTTGGCGGTGTCTCAGCCGACCAGACCGACGCCTTCGGCCAGCTGGGTCTTGCCCTGCTCGCCGCCATCCTGATCGTGTACGTGGTCATGGTTGCCGCATTCCGGTCACTGCTGCAGCCGCTGCTGTTGCTGGTGTCGGTGCCGTTCGCCGCGACCGGTGCCATCCTGCTTCAGCTGATCACCGGGATTCCCCTGGGTATCGCATCGCTGATCGGCGTGCTGATGCTGATCGGAATTGTGGTGACCAACGCGATTGTCCTCGTTGACCTGGTCAACCAGCACCGCCGCCGGGGAGACTCGGTGCGGGATGCGGTTGAGGCCGGTTCTGTCCGTCGTCTGCGGCCGATCCTGATGACGGCGCTCGCCACGATCTTTGCTCTCACCCCGATGGCGTTGGGGATCACCGGGCACGGCGGATTCATCTCGCAGCCGCTGGCGATTGTGGTGATCGGCGGACTGATCTCGTCCACCGTGCTCACCCTTGTTGTTCTGCCGACCCTGTACAACCTGGTTGAGGGCCGTCACGACCGACGCAGGGCCAAGCGGGATGCGCGTCACGCCGCGCAGGACGGACCCGGTCAGGGCGGTAGCACCTCAGAGGCATCGGCGGGTGGCGCCGAGGCTCAGGGTGACGGTCAGCAGCCGGGAACCGTCGCGCCCTAGTCGGCCGAGCCCCTCAACGCTCCTCACTGAGCTGCCCACGTGGCGGCACGGTGAGGAGCGTTGCTGTTGTGGCACCAACGGCCACGGCAACCAGGCCGCTGATGACGCTGAATGAGAAGACCAGGATGACAACAACCGCGGCCACCGATGCAACGCTGGCCACCGCCACACGACGAGCACCGAGCGCCGGGTGCGGATGAAGGTGTGCGCCGAGTCGAGCCGTGAGGACGGTGATCCGGGGAACAACCGCACCAAGAGCGGCACAGATCAGTGCCAGCCACAGCGGCCGGGTGGCCCACCAGAGGGGGCTGTGCAGCTCGGGAACCGGGAGCGGGGTCAGGACCAGGAGCCCGGTCAGGCCAATCATGATCGGCATGTGCCAGAGGTACACCGTCATCCCGTCGCGGTTGAGAACAGCAACGGCTGAGGCGACGGCTGGCCGTGCCGCGAGCCGCGTGAGTGCCGTGCGGCCAAGGCGGATGGCGCAGAGCTGGACGAGGGCGAGGAGCACGATCATGACCGTTGGCGGGTTCAGGTTCACAAACATGTCGGCGGAGTACCCCACCGTTGTCAGCAGCACCATCACGCCGAGAGCG
Organism: Mycetocola sp.; assembly: GCA_052103915.1. GTDB lineage: Bacteria > Actinomycetota > Actinomycetes > Actinomycetales > Microbacteriaceae > Mycetocola_B. Next base: position 2,383 of record JBQELM010000384.1, read on the forward strand.
GCGGTACCTGCGGTCAGCGCCAGTGCGCGGGGGACGCGGTTGATGTGGCCGTCGGCCAGCCAGAAGCCCAGTTGCTGAACGAGGGTCCAGACAACAAGCAGATTAGGGATTCCGATCGCCTCGATGCCGGTCAGAGCCCGGGCGGTGTCGATGGCCACCGCCGTGATCGTGAGTGCGGCGAGCGTGGTGCCGGGTGCTGTGCTGTGCCAGCGCGCGGCCAGGGGAACCAGGGCTGACAGCATCAGGTACACGGCGA
>JBQELM010000385.1:0-2636 GCA_052103915.1 Mycetocola sp.
GCAATCGGCCCGGCCACAGCTGAGCGCTGTGGACGGGGGACAACGGTGTGCGTGTAAAAATCCACAGTCCGACCATTGCACCCCAGTTTGGGGGTCACGTCAATGTGCGTCCGACGCAGTGCGAGAGTAATCAGCGCGATAATGAGCATGGCGGACCCCGCATCCCGTCGTGCAGTCGCGGAGGAACCATGATTGACCTGAGCTTGGACCAGTCCTCCGGACGCTCGCCCGTCCGCAGTCCTGCTGCTGTGTGGTCGGAGCTTGACACCGCAACGAATGGTTGTGACGGTCCCGTCGCTGCTCTTCACCTGGGAGCGTTGCGGTTCAACACCGCAGACATGGTTCGTCGCGCTGCGGGAACGCCCGTGCGGGTAGCGAGCAAGTCGATCCGCAGCCGCTCACTGATTTCGTCCCTCCTTGCGGTGCCCGGTTTCTCAGGTGTGCTGGCCTACTCGCTTCCCGAGGCGCTGTGGCTCGCGGAGACCATGGACGACATCGTGATCGGATATCCGAGCACGGATCGGCTCGCGATTGCACAGCTAGGTCGTTCAGAAATGGCGGCAGCGCGGGTCACACTCATGATTGACTCCGTTGCTCATCTCGACCTGATCGATTCCGTCTGTGCCCCGGGTCAACGTGCCGTCCTCCGGATCGCCATTGACGTAGACGCAGCCTGGAATGCGCCGAGGCCCCTGGGACATGTGGGCGTGTACCGTTCACCAATCTCCACCCCGGAGCAGGCGGGTGCGTTGGCTCATCACATTGAGCACCGAGACGGGTTCACCCTGGTGGGGCTGATGGCGTACGAATCACAGATCGCCGGTGTCGCTGACGGCGTGCCCGGTCGCGGCGCGGCGGCGGGGAATCTGGTCCGCCGGTGGATGAAACGGCGCAGCGGAACCGAACTCCGTGAGAGGCGGGCGCGGATCGTTGACGCGGTGTCGCGGGTTCGGCCGCTTGAGTTTGTGAACGGCGGAGGAACAGGGTCGTTGGAGTGGACCGCGACGGACCCCAGCGTGACGGAAATTGGTGCGGGCAGCGGCCTGCTTGCTGGCCACTACTTTGACGGCTTTGAGCAGTTCACCTCCGCACCGGCAAGCGGTTTTGGGCTCAGGGTCGCTCGTCAACCCGAACCCAACATGGTGACGGTGAGCGGTGGCGGGTGGACGGCATCGGGACCGCCCGGTCGCGACCGGCTCCCCGCTCCGGTGTGGCCGGAGGGCCTGAGTTTTGTCCCACGTGAAATGGCTGGAGAGGTACAAACACCGTTACGCGGTGAGGCCGCGCGCCAGATGAACCTGGGCGACAGGGTGTGGTTCAGGCATGCCAAGAGCGGTGAGCTCGCGGAACACGTCACCGAGTTTCACGTTGTTGACGACGGAGCCGTTGTTGCCAGCGTGCCCACCTATCGGGGAGAGGGGAAGGCGTTCCTATGACGTCAGCCGTGGAGCGTTGGACAAACTGGGCGGGAAACCACCGTGCTGAACCGGTCAGAGTGGAGCAACCGCGCAGCATCGCCGAACTCCGGGGGGCTGTGCGCGCGGCTGCCGCGGCTGGCACACCCATCAAGGCGGTCGGAGCCGGGCACTCGTTCAGTGGTATCGCCGTCACGGAGGGAATCCTGCTCCGGCTCGATGCGCTCAGCGGTGTTGTCTCGATCAATCGTGAGCGGCGTCAGGCCACCTTCTACGCGGGAACACCCCTGCATCGGGTCGCATCGGCGCTGGCGGAGGTGGGACTAGCTCTGGCCAACATGGGCGACATCAACGTTCAGACCATCGCGGGAGCCATCTCAACCGGAACCCACGGCACGGGTCTTGGCTTTGGCGGTATGGCCACACAGGTTGTGGGACTGAGCATGGTGACAGCGGACGGTGAGCTGAACGAGTTCAGAGCCGACGATGACGGTGACATTCTTCCCCTGCTGGCGCTGGGGCTTGGAGCATTTGGTGTTGTGGCGACCGTCACGATCCAGTGTGTTCCGCGGTTTGTGCTCCAGGCAACGGAGTCGCTTCAACCGCTGGAGTCGACACTTGACACCGCCCTGGAGCAGGCGGAGGCCTCTGACCACTTTGAGTTCTTCTGGTTCCCCCACACGGATCGGGTCATGGCAAAACACCAGACCCGGCTCCCCGGTGATGCCAAGCGGCGGGCACCGAGTGCACCGGCACGGTGGGTCAACGATGTGCTCCTCAACAACGGGGCGCTCGCCGCCGCCTGTGCGGTCGGCTCTCGCGTGCCGAGCTGGGTGCCAACGATCAATAGGGCGGCAACAGCGTTGAGCGGTTCGCGTGAGCTCATCGACTACTCGGACCGGGTGTTTGCCAGTCCACGTCTGGTTCGTTTCAGGGAGATGGAGTACGCCGTCCCTGCCGAGTCCGTCGCCAACGCGGTTCGGGCCGTCGAGCGCGTTATCACCGAGAACAACTGGCAGATTTCTTTCCCCGTTGAGGTGCGTTTTGCTCAGGCAGACGAGCTGTGGCTCTCAACGGCGTACCGCCGTCCAAGCGCGTACATTGCCGTTCACCGCTACCTCAGGGATGATCCGGCCGACTACTTTGCCGCGGTTGAGGAGGCCCTTGTCGCTCTGGGTGGACGTCCGCACTGGGGCAAAATGCACTCTCGGACGGCTGCCG
>JBQELM010000386.1:0-2616 GCA_052103915.1 Mycetocola sp.
ATCCCCGCACTTCATCTCGCCGTTCTTATCTATCTGTGGCGATGGCCCGACCGCGATTCTGATGCTGCTCTTCTTGTGCCCCTTGTGTATAGCGTCGTCGCGTCCACAACGTTCTTTGCCATGATCCTCAACGACCAACTCAAACGTTCCGCTGGGGTCGCCGAATCAATCGTCCAGGGGGGATCATCGCCGCTGCGATCGGTCGTTCTCCTGCCGACTGATTACGGAGTGTTCTGCGCGGTGTTCCTGTTGTTGGGGATCCCCGTGATGTTCCTGCCCGTTTATGTCCTTTTCTTTGCGGCCAACGCGCTGTTCCTTGTCCTCGCCCTGGTGCGGTGGTTCCGAGTGATGCGTGCGGTCGACACCACACGATCGGATTCAGCACATGCATGATGACCAGTCCACGCCAGCCGACGAGCCAACCTCGGCGGATGAGCCGACCTCGGCGGATGAGCCGACCTCGGCAGCAGAACAATCGTTGCCGGTTGATTCAGCCACCGACCCCGCGGGATTGTCCTCGACGGGGGGAGTAGCCGCGGAAAACCCGGATAAGAGCCGAGCGCAGCGACGCCTTCCCCTTGTCATCGGCGCCGTCGGTGTGCTTGTTATCGCGGGTGTTGGAGCGGCAATTGTGGGTGGCATTGGTGCCGAGGACTCAGCCGAGGGTGCTGCCGGGTCGTCGGCGACCCCGACGGCAGCAACCGGCAGCCCATCACGCTCCGCTCAGCCGAAGGAATCCTCCTCGGCACAGCCGTCAACAACGCCGTCGGCGGATGGCGAGCCATCGGCGTCAGCCGATTCATCCGAAAAGGCGTCGCCGTCGCGGGGGCCTGAAGACCCCTTCCCCGAACGCTCTCCCATCCCCGTTGGACAAGTCACCACCCTGGACTCAGGTCTCGCGGTGACGGTCACCGGCATCGAACGTATTGAGGGTGAGGCGCAGGGGATCGGAGAGGTGGGCGGGCCGGCAATCAAGGCGACCATCGCGATCAAGAATCCGGACACGAAGGCCGCATCACTGAGCGGAATTGCGGTGAACACCTTCCTCGGCCAGGAGCGGATCCCCGCGGGGGAGCTCAGCGGTTCCGGTGCGTCGCCGTTCCCCGATGAGGTTGACCCGGGTGAGACCGCGTCGGGCGTTTTTGTGTTTAGCGTTCCGGACGACAGTCCGTCACCGATTCTGGTCAGCATCGACACCGACCCAGCATCGCCAATGATCATGGTGACCCTGAGCTAGGTGTCCCAACGCTCCCGTCGGATCACCGGGCGCTCCTCCGCAACACAACTCAGAACCCCCACTCGAGCTCTCACCTAGAAAGTCAACGATGGTTCTGCCACCCTTTTTTTGTCATTCCCGCCGCGCCCCACACTCTGTCGCCCACCCAACGGGCCACCACTCACCGGAACGGACCGTAGCTGAGGTTCGCGCGGCCTCATCCGAACACGGGCGTACACGCGTCTCGGGGTGGTGGCGTGGTGTGGGCGAGAGCGGGCGAGGTGGCTGGACGCCCGCGCGGCTCAGAAGCGGCGCGGTGTGTGCGCTGGGCGCGTTGGTGCTTGGCGGTGTTGTTTTCGCGGGAGGAACGCCGGAGGCGGCGCGTGCTGACACGGCGCCGCCCTCGGCGCAGACCCCGGCAACCGTTGGAGCACAGTCCCTGCCAACCACGCAGATTAATGGTGTGGCCTGGACCCAGGTTGTTGTTGGAGACACCGTTTTTGTTGGCGGTGAGTTCTCCTCTGCCCGACCGGCGGGCGCGCCACGCGGGACAAACGAAACGCCACGCTCCAACCTGCTTTCTTACCGTCTCTCAACGGGGGAGCTGATCGAGGGCTTTGCGCCCCAGGTCAACGGAGCTGTTCGCACGCTTGAGCTGTCGCCCGAGGGGGACCGGCTTTACGTCGGCGGAAACTTCACCGCGATTGACGGGGCGCAACGCTATCGTTTTGCTGTCTACAACCCCACGAATTTCAAAGCTGTGACCAATGTGCAGCCCACGATTAATGCCCGAGTTGACGACATCGCCGTCACGTCAGATCGCATTTACATCGTCGGAAAGTTCACCTCAGCCAATCGGCAGCAACGCGATGGGGCCGCTGTATTTGATCGCGCCACGGGTGCGATTCAACCCTGGGCGCCCACGGTCGAACGAGGCGCCGCAACGTCGGTCGAGGTGTCACCAGACGGCGCCACCGTTGCGATGGCCGGAAACTTCAACTCCATCAATAGGCGGTGGAACACCTCGGGAATCGCGGGAGTGGCCGCGGACAACAGTGCAACCGTGCGCGCCTGGCCGATCAACCGGCTCGTGACAAACAACGGTAAAAATGCGCTCGTTTCTAATCTGGCCGGCGACGGTGGCTCCCTGTACGGGACGGCATCATCACACAGCGTGCGAACGGCCCTTGAGGGCGCGTTCAAGATGGACTGGAACACCGGTCAGATTCAATGGGTCGCCGACTGCCACGGTGACGCCTACAGCATTGCGCCGCATGAGGGCGCTGTATACGTGTCCGGACACAGCTACTACTGCGGCAACTTTGGTGGGATGCCGCAGTCAACCCCGCCACCTTTGCATTCAACGGCCTGCAGACACAGCACAGAGCCGACCTCAACAG
>JBQELM010000387.1:0-2612 GCA_052103915.1 Mycetocola sp.
GAGACGGAACGCCAGGTGTCCACGGCCCTGGAGCTGGGGTACCGCCACATCGACACCGCTGCCATCTACGGCAACGAGGAGGGCGTGGGGCGTGCCATCGCGGCGAGCGGTATTCCGCGCGATGAGCTGTTCATTACAACCAAGCTGTGGAACGCCGACCAGGGCACAGCATCCGCCTACGCCGCCATCGACACCAGCCTGGACAAGCTCGGCCTTGACTACGTTGACCTGTACCTGATCCACTGGCCCACGCCCGAGCGCGACCTGTACCTGGAGAGCTGGCGCGCGCTCGAGCAGATCCGCGCCAACGGCAAGGCCCGGGCGATTGGTGTCTCCAACTTCCTTGTGGAGCACCTGGAGCGCCTGCTCGCCGAGGGTGGAACCGTCCCCGCCGTGAACCAGATTGAGCTGCACCCGGCGCTCCAACAGGAGGACGTCACGGAGTTTGGCCGTGAGCACGGCATCCTGACCGAGGCCTGGGGCCCGCTTGGCCAGGGCAAGTACCCGCTCTTTGAGGAGGAGCCGGTGGCTGCGGCTGCGGCGGCGCACGGTGTCACTCCCGCGCAGGTTGTCCTCCGCTGGCACCTGCAGCGCGGCAACATTGTGTTCCCCAAGTCGAACAGTCGTGAGCGGATCGCCAGCAACATCGACCTGTTCGACTTTGACCTGACGCCGGAGCAGATGACGGCCATCAACGCGCTGGAGCGTGACGGCCGGGTCGGCAGTCACCCCAACAACGTCAACTAGCGGTCATCCGACGTCAACTAGCGGTCATCCGACGTCACCACGCGGTCATGTGATGTCATGAACGGAATGTTCGGCGGCCAGCCGTGTTGACCTGATCACCCCGAACGTCGGGGACAGATCAAGGTGGTTGGTATGACTCGAGCTGTTGTTTTTGATGAGTTTGGTGGACCAGGCGTGCTGTCCGTGCGTGACACGGTCGTCCCTGCACCCGGTGAGGGTGAGGTTCGGGTCGCGGTCACGCACGCGGGACTGAACCCGGTTGACTACAAAATTTTTCACGGCGGGCCGGTCGCTGGCGCCTTTGGCGCTTCGCTTCCGAGCGGTAACGGCAACGACTTTGCCGGAGTGGTTGAGACGGTTGGTCCCGGCGTGACCGAGTTCAGTCCCGGCCAGCGGGTGCTCGGTGGACGACGGTTTGAGGCTCAGGCCGAGCATCTGATCGCCACCCCCGACCAGCTGCTCCCGATCCCTGACGGCGTGGACGACACCGTGGCCGCATCGCTGTGGATCGCCGGTCGGACAGCGCTGGCCAGTGTGGCGGCGGTGTCCCCCGGCCCGGGCGATACCGTTCTTGTCAGCGCCGCGGCTGGTGGGGTTGGGGTGATTGCGACCCAGCTTGCGCTGAGGGCCGGTGCGCGTGTCATCGGAACCGTTGGGGCGTCTAACGAGGACTTCCTGCGCTCGCTTGGCGCTGAGCCCGTCCGCTACGGTGACGGGCTGGCCGACCGGCTTCGTGTGCGTGCGCCGGAGGGCATCACCGCGGTTCTGGACAACGCGGGTGCGGAAACGCTTCAGGTCGCCAGTGAGCTGGGTGTGCCCGTCACCCGCATCAACTCGATTGCCGATCACGCGCTCGCGACCGAACTGGGTGCAGCCCACGCGGGCGGCGGTGACGCAAGCCGGGAGGACCTGCGCGGTCTGGTCGAGCTGATTGCACGGGGTGAGATCGTGGTTCCCATTGAGCGGGTGTTCCCCCTTGACCAGGTGCAGCAGGCGTATCAGCTGCTGGAGGCGGGTCACCTGCGTGGCAAGGTTGTCCTCTCGCTCTGACCGTCGGAATGGAACGCGGGGCGTCCTCTGGCAGCCCCTGGCTGTGACGCCCCGCGTCGCCGATTCCCCGATGTCTTACGTTTCGTGTCGTGAGCACTCGCACCCCGGGCCCGTGCGGGCCTAGTTTGTGAGACATGACCGAACGCAGCACCGAGACCCCCCTCAACGTCGTCGCCGTTTCCGGCAGCCTGCACGAGCCGAGCAAAACGACCGTGCTCCTGCGTGAGATTGTTGAGGCGTTCGGTGCCAAACACCCCATCAACCCGCACCTCATTGAGCTGTCGGCCATCGGGCGGGAACTCTCCGGCGCGCTCAACCGTGACGAGCTGACGCCCCGCGTGGAGCAGGAGGTTCAGCGCATTGAGCAGGCTGACCTCCTGGTGGTGGCGAGCCCCGTCTACCGGGCCAGCTTCACCGGTCTGTTTAAGCACCTCTTTGACTTTGTTGACCAGTACGCCCTGGTTGACACCCCCGTGCTGGTGTCGGCGACCGGCGGTGGCGAACGGCACGCGCTCATCCTTGAGCACAGCTTCCGTCCGCTGTTTGGCTTCTTCCAGGCGCTGACCCTGCCGATTGGCGTGTACGCCTCAACCAGTGACTTCACCGGGTACGAGCTGGTGTCACCGCGGGTGCGCGAGCGGATTGAGCTTGCCGTTGATCGTGCACTTCCGCTGGTTGTGCGACCGCAGGCGGGACGGACCGAGGTGTCCGAGTACGTCGGCAGCTGGTAAAAGCTGCGAGTACATCGGCGGCTGTAAAAAAATTTCAGAAATTGCGTGACACTTTCTCACGCCCTGCGTCTCCTTCATAACAAG
>JBQELM010000388.1:0-2610 GCA_052103915.1 Mycetocola sp.
GCTTCCGACCCCTGTGCTGCTGGCCGAACCTCACCCTCGTCTGGGCCGTTGCCGTCCTCGGGAATGGGGTTCTGGGTGGTCATGATTACTTGGTGTCCTTCTCGTCCTCGTCCTCAACAACCTCGGCGTCAACAACATCCTCGTCCGAGGAGGCGTCGGCGGCGGGCTCGCCGTCGGCCGGTGCAGCAGCATCGGCCTGGGACTGTGCGTAGATGGCCTCGCCGAGCTTGCCCTGGCTGGCGTTCAGGTCGTCGAACGCGGTCTTGACCGCGTCCTCGTCCTCACCGGCGAGTGCACTCTTCAGCGCGTCAACGTCCGTCTGGACACTGTTCTTGATGTCCTCGGGAAGCTTGTCCTCGTTGTCCTTGATCAGCTTGTCGGTCGAGTAGGCCAGCTGCTCGGCCGCGTTGCGGGTCTCGGCCTGCTCACGACGCTTCTTGTCCTCAGCGGCGTTGTCCTCGGCCTCCTTGACCATGCGGTCAATGTCATCCTTGGACAGAGCGGAGCCACCGGAGATGGTGATCTTCTGCTCGGTACCGGTGCCCTTGTCCTTCGCCGACACCTGGACGATTCCGTTGGCGTCGATGTCGAACGTGACCTCAACCTGGGGGATTCCGCGCGGGGCCGGAGCGATACCGGTCAGCTCGAAGGTTCCGAGGTTCTTGTTGTCGCGGGTGAACTCACGCTCGCCCTGGAAGACCTGGATCTGCACGGAGGGCTGGTTGTCCTCGGCGGTCGTGAAGGTCTCGCTGCGCTTGGTCGGGATGGCGGTGTTGCGCTCGATGAGCTTGGTCATGATGCCGCCCTTGGTCTCGATACCAAGACTCAGCGGGGTGACGTCGATGAGCAGAACGTCCTTGCGCTCACCCTTAAGAACACCGGCCTGGAGGGCGGCACCGATGGCGACGACCTCGTCAGGGTTGACGCCCTTGTTGGCTTCCTTGCCGGCTTCCTTCTTGACCAGTTCGGCCACGGCAGGCATACGGGTTGAACCACCAACGAGCACAACGTGCGCGATGTCCGACACCTTGACGCCGGCTTCACGGATGACGTCCTGGAACGGCTTCTTGGTGCGCTCAAGCAGGTCGGCCGTGAGCTCTTCAAACTTGGCGCGGGACAGGGTCTCGTCCAGGTTGGCCGGGCCGTTCTCGGTCAGCGACAGGTAGGGCAGCTGGATGGAGGTCGAGCTGGAGGAGCTGAGCTCCTTCTTGGCCTGCTCCGCGGCCTCCTTCAGGCGCTGCTTAGCGATCTTGTCGTTCGAGACGTCAACACCGGTCGACTCCTTGAAGCGGGTGATCAGCCAGTCAACAACACGCTGGTCCCAGTCGTCTCCACCGAGGCGGTTGTCACCGGCGGTCGCGCGGACCTGGATGGTGGAGAAGTCGTCGTCCTTACCGACCTCAAGGAGGGAAACGTCGAACGTTCCACCACCGAGGTCGAAGACCAGGATGAGCTCGTCTTCCTTGCCCTTGTCCAGGCCGTAGGCCAGTGCGGCGGCGGTGGGCTCGTTGATGATGCGGAGGACGTTGAGACCGGCGATCTCACCGGCTTCCTTGGTGGCCTGACGCTCAGCGTCGTTGAAGTACGCGGGGACGGTGATGACCGCGTCGGTCACGGTGTCACCCAGGTACTGCTCGGCGTCGCGCTTGAGCTTGCCGAGGATACGGGCGGAGATTTCCTGCGCCGTGTACTTCTTCTCGTCGACGTCGAACTTCCAGTCGGTGCCCATGTGGCGCTTGACGGATGCGAGGGTGCGGTCAACGTTGGTGACGGCCTGGCGCTTGGCGGTCTCGCCGACGAGCACCTCGCCGTCCTTGGTGAATGCAACAACGGACGGGGTGGTCCGCAGGCCCTCAGCGTTGGCGATGACGGTGGGCTCTCCACCCTCAAGAACGCTGACGACGGAGTTCGTGGTTCCGAGGTCGATGCCTACTGCACGTGCCATGTGTTTCTCCTTCTGACTTGCACTGGTCTGGTTCTCCGGCCTGCGCCGGTGGGATTGGGGGCAACTCAAGTTGAGTGCGTATGACTCAAGTTTAGAATCCTTGCCGCCAGTGTCAAGCTCGTTCCTGCAATGTTGAGCCGAGTTGGCTCATGTTTCTCGATGGGCGAACGGCGACACCCCGCGGTTGCCGATCAGACACCCGCAAGCCACCGCACGGCCCTACGCTTCAACCATGAGCACCCCCGTCAGCACGGCCGCCCCCACCCCCACACCCGTCCGCGCACGGGTCATCGCCGCGTGGGCACTGTGGGACTGGGGCTCCGCCGCGTTTAACGCCGTCGTCACCACGTTTGTCTTCACGGTTTACCTGACCAGTGGCAGCTTCGGCAGCGAAGCGGCCGTCTCCGCCCAGCTCGGCTGGGCCCTCGCCGGGGCCGGGGTCCTGATCGCTCTCCTTGCACCCGTGACCGGCATGCGCGCCGACCGGGCATCACGCCGAACCCTGTGGCTCGGCGTCAACACCGGGATTGTTGTCCTGGCGACGGCCCTGATGTTTTTCATTCGCCCCGAGCCAGACCTGCTCTGGTTTGGCCTGATCCTGCTGGCCGTCGGCAACGTGTTTTTTGAGTTCGCCAGCGTCAACTACAACGCCATGCTTCCGCAGG
>JBQELM010000389.1:0-2601 GCA_052103915.1 Mycetocola sp.
ATTTCTGCGCGTGATTCTGTTTCTTGGTCCAACAGCGGAATATCGTTTTCTTTCACACGCATGCGTGGGATCTGGGCGCGCGGGAGACCCACGGCTGCGACAGTCGCTCCGGCCCACGCTGGATGACTGTTCACACCGTTTGACGTGCCACGACCTCGGCAAGCCGGATCATGAAAAACGGACTATCTGCCGTTGAGCTTTTTGCGCAGGAACTCAATCCGCGATTGCAACTGCGTGACACTCGCCTGCGCCACGGCCGGGCCACCGCAGACACGCCGCAATTCGGCATGGACAAGTCCGTGCGGTTGATTGGTGTTCTGTGCGTAGAGCCCCACAAGTGAGTTCAGTAGGCTGCGCTGCTCTTTGAGGGTTCGATACATCGGTGCTGGCTGATCCGATGTTGGCGCTGGCTTTGACTCAATCCGTTTGTTCTGCCGTGCCTGCCGGGAAACAAGAAGCTCATGAACCTGTTCCGGCTCAAGAATGCCGGGGAGACCGATGAAGTCAAACTCCTCCTCGGTCTCTGGCTCCGCAAGAGAACCAAACTCCTGCCCGTCAAAGATGACGCGGTCAAAGGTGGCGTCGGAGCCCATCGCCTCAAAGGTGAACTCGCTCAACAGCGAATCCGATGCGCGATCAGAGCTGTTTGCCTCCGCGACCATGGCGTCTTCGGGAGTGAACAGGTCACCATCGCCCGTCGAGAGGCGGTCAAGGGCGTGCTCTCGTTCCTTATCCATCTGCGAGGCAAGAGCCTGAAGGACGGGAACGTCGGGCAGGAAGACCGTTGCCGTTTCTCCACGACGCCGGGCACGCACAAAACGACCGATCGCCTGGGCGAAAAAGAGCGGTGTGGCCGAGTTGGTTGCGTACACGCCAACCGCAAGACGCGGAACATCAACGCCCTCGGAGACCATCCGGACCGCGACCATCCAGCGAGAGGTGTTCTGCGAGAACTCCTCAATCCGATTGCTTGACTCCTTCTCATCGGAAAGCACAATCGTGGCGGGTTCACCCGTGATGCCCTCAAGAATGGCCGCATAGGCCCGCGCCGCGGTCTGATCGGAGGCAATCACAAGCCCGCCGGCATCGGGGATCTGCTGTCTGACCTCGCTCAGCCGACGATCAGCCGACCCCAGAACCTGAGGAATCCAGTCGCCGTTGGGGTCAAGAGCGGTACGCCAGGCCTGGGAGGTGATGTCCTTGGTGTTTCCCTCGCCGAGCCGGGCCTCCATCTCGTCCCCGGTTGTTGTCCGCCATCTCATGTGCCCGGCATAGACCATGAAGAGGACAGGCCGGACAACGCCGTCGACCAGGGCACGACCATAACCGTAGTTGTAGTCGGTGATGCTTGTTCTGATGCCCTCACGGTCGGGGGCGTAACTGACAAACGGGATGGGGGCCGTGTCTGAACGGAACGGTGTTCCTGACAGTGAAAGCCGTCGGGTCGCACGTTCAAACGCCTCACGGATGGCGTCACCCCAACTGAGCGCGTCCCCACCGTGGTGGACCTCGTCGAGGATCACGAGAGAGCGCCCCGATTCGGTGATGTCTCTGTGCAGCTCAGCTTTGACCGCTACCTGTGCGTAGGTGACCGCAACGCCGTGATAGTGGCTGCCATAACTACGCTGACGGTTGCTGAAATTGGGGTCAAGTCGAATGCCGGCGCGGTGAGCGGCCTCGGCCCACTGCCGCTTGAGGTGCTCGGTTGGGGCAACAACCGTGATTCGATCCACAACCCGACGTGACATGAGCTCGGCGGCCAGTCGAAGGGCAAAAGTGGTTTTACCGGCGCCAGGGGTTGCGGCTGCCAGGAAGTCCCGAGGCTCATCGCGGAGGTACTGCTCAATAGCTTCGGCCTGCCACGCCCGGAGCTTCTGAGCCGTACCCCAGGCGGCACGCTCAGGGAAGGACGGGGAAAGGTGTTCAGCCGCCGATGTACCGAGGCCAGCCCGGTGGTCACCGTCACCGACTGCGTTCACCAGTCCCCCAGCCATCTGCAGAAAATCGTCGTCACTCACTTGGTCAGAGTTTACTCGGGACGACCGACAGTCGGAGCCGAGCCTGCCCGCCGGCCGGGCAGTGTGGTCAGGCGCACAAACAGGACAGTCCGCGCGTCGAGTGGGTGGACGTGGTCGGCGTTCGCCTCGTGCGAATCTTGTCGGACAATGCGGCCCGCGCGTGCCGTGTGGGAGGCGCGCGATACGCCGACGGGGGTGCCGAATTTTTCGCGAGCGAGTAGGGTCGTGAGACGCCAAGGCTGCTCCTGTCCCTCGGGCACAGCACGGCGCAAACGCGGAGGAAAAGATGAGTTCGGCCACACATCCCTGGTCCAGATACGTCGCGATCGGAGACTCGTTCACCGAGGGAATCGGCGATCCAGAACCGAGTGCTCCTGGCGGGAACAGGGGCTGGGCCGATCGGGTTGCCGAACAGCTCAGCCGTGGTGTTGATGACTTCGCCTACGCCAATCTTGCGGTGCGAGGCAAGCTGATCGCACAGATTGCGACGGCCCAGATTGAGCCTGCCCTTGACCTTCGCCCCGACCTGATCACGTTCAGTGCAGGCGGAAACGATGTGCTGAGGCCGGGATCAGACCCTGAC
>JBQELM010000390.1:0-2597 GCA_052103915.1 Mycetocola sp.
CTGGCCATGGCTTGATGACGGAGGTGTTCACGGCGCCTTTCAGAGCTAACGAAGGGGGGCCTGCTGATCACGGGGGTCCCTCACCGGCACAACGGGCACGGCTGGATCATTGTTCCACGGACCACCGGCATTCGCTCCTGCCCCGGCCGCATTTCACCCACCGGCCATGACTCATGTCACGGGTTCCACTGACGCGGCGGCACTTCCCGCACCCTCCGCGCCTTGCTTGGCTTGACCCACACGCGGAGGACACCATCGCTCCGCCCCGGTGAAACGAGAACCCGTGCGCACGCCACTCAAAGCAACCCTGATCACCGTCGGCGCCATCGTGGCGTTGCCCGTGCTGCTGCTGACAACAACAACCGTGGTCAACGCGATCGCCAGCAGGGTGGAGCAGTCGGCGCTTGAACCGTACGGTGAGCTGATTCCGGTGGACGGCAAGCTGATGAATGTTGTCGACACCGGTGGTGAGGGAGACACCGTTGTGCTTCTGCCCGGGCTCGGCACAACCGCGCCGGCGCTGGACTTTGACCCACTCATCACCGAGCTGAGCAGCACCAACCGGGTCATCGCGATTGAACCGTTTGGTACCGGCCTCAGCGACCAGACAGCAACCCCTCGCACCGTTGAACACATCACGGCTGAGCTGCACGAGGCACTCCAGGTTCTTGATGTTGACCGTTACGTCCTGATGGGGCACTCCATCTCCGGCATCTACGCGTTGGAGTACAGCCAGCGTTACGCGGAGGAGCTGATCGCTTTTGTTGGCATCGACTCAAGCGTTCCCGACCAGCCGGGCTCCGCCGACCCCGCTCCGACCGACGGGCTGGCGGCGCTCAACAACCTGGGGGTGCTCCGGGCGCTGAACGCGATGGGTCCCGATCCTTACGATGGACTCCCCTACTCGGCTGACGCCCGTGAACAGATGCGGATCCTCAGGGAGAAAAACACCACGGGCCCCACCCTGCTGAACGAGATGGAACAGGCACCGGACAACTTCGCCGCCGTGAGTGGGCTGACGTTCCCGTCCACGCTGCCCGTCCTGCTTTTTGTGGTGGCGGAGGACCCGGAGATCCCCGACTGGATGGAGCTGCACCAGGATCAGGCCGAGGCGGTGGAGACAGGGCAGGTGATCGGCCTGAACGGCGACCATTACCTGCACCACACCCGGTCGGTGGAGATCGCCGCGGACACGAGAGCTTTTGTGTCCGCGCTTCCCTCCCGGTGACCCGGAACACGCACCCCCGGCATGCACAATAATGGGGCTGTGAGCACAGCGACCCCCATCCCCTCCTGGACCCACGTCTACTCCGGCAAGGTCCGTGACCTGTACCGCAGCGACGACCCCGCCCGCGCCGAGCAGGTGCTTGTTGTGGCCAGCGACAGGGTGAGCGCGTACGACCACGCACTTGAGCCGGGCATTCCGGGCAAGGGTGCACTGTTGACCGCACTCAGCCGGTGGTGGTTCGCGCAGATCGCCGTGCCCAACCACCTGCTGGACGCCGACGCCCCCGGCGCGGGGCTCCCCGCCGAGGTGGCCGACCGCGCCATGCGGGTTGCCCACCTGGACATGTTCCCCATCGAGTGTGTGGTGCGCGGCTACCTGACCGGCTCAGGCTGGGCCGAGTACCAGCAGACCCAGAGCGTGTGCGGTGTCCCGCTTCCGTCCGGTCTGACCAACGGCGACCGGCTTCCCGAGCCGATCTACACCCCCGCCTACAAGGCGCCGCTTGGCGAGCACGACGAGAACATCAGCTTTGAGCGGACGGTTGAGCTGGTCGGGGCGGAGGACGCCGCCGCCCTGCGCGAGCTGTCCCTCGCCGTGTACACCCAGGCCGCCGCCATCGCCGAGACGCGCGGCGTCCTGATCGCCGACACCAAGTTCGAGTTTGGCCGGAACCCCGCCACCGGCGAGATCACCCTGGGTGATGAGGTCCTGACCAGCGACTCCTCCCGCTACTGGGACGCGGTCGCGCACCGCGACGGCACCACACCGTCCGAGCGGATGGCCAGCTTTGACAAGCAGATTGTCCGCGACTGGATCAGCGCCAACTGGGACGGAACGGGAACCCCACCCGAGCTGCCCGCCACCATCGTTGAGCAGACGGCTGCCCGGTACCGCGAACTCATCACCCGCCTCACCGGCAACTGAGCCTTCGGCATCGTCGAGGAGCAGCGAGTACCGGGGGGGGTAACGGCAGCGGACCACCGCCGCACACCACCCCCTCAGCGGAATAGCCTCGGCGCACGGCGGGTTGACCCCGCTATGACCTCCACACCGTCCGCCGGAACCCGACTCGCTGCCGACACCGCCATGGGGCCGGTCACGCTCCTGGTTGGTGACCTGGACGCCCAGACCGCGTACTACCGCGATGCGGTCAGCCTGAGCGTGATGAGCGCGGAGGGCAACCGGGTTGTTCTGGGCCGCGGTGGCGTGCCAACGGTGATCCTTGAGCACGCACCGGAGCTGAAGCACGCACCCCAGGGTTCGGCTGGCCTGTTCCACACCGCCATCCTCTTTGAGTCGGAGCGGGCCCTCGCCGCGGCTCTCTACTCCGTCGCGCGCCACGCACCGGGAACCTTCACCGGCAGCGCCG
>JBQELM010000391.1:0-2000 GCA_052103915.1 Mycetocola sp.
GACCGACCGTCCCGACGCCCGTATCGATGAGGTTGTGGCTGAGAGCCAGGACCTGCTGCTTGGTCTGGCCAGCGACATGGCTGACGAGCACCCTGACCTTGACCTGGACGCGATCCTCAACGTTCCCGTTGTGTACGCCTCGGGTAAGGCCGGTCGTGCCTCACAGGTGAAGCCGGACAACGGTGCGCTGCCGGATAGCGAGAACCTTGAGCCGCTGTTTGACGCGATTCTGACGCACATCCCCGCACCCACCTACGACGACGAGGCCCCGCTGCAGGCCTGGGTCACCAACCTGGACGCGTCGCCGTTCCTTGGCCGTCTTGCGCTGCTCCGCGTTTTCGCCGGAACCATCCGCAAGGGTCAGACCGTTGCCTGGGTCCACCACGACGGCACCCACTCGAACGCCCGGATCACCGAGCTCCTGGTCACCAAGGCTCTCGACCGTTACCCGGCCGAGTCCGCTGGCCCCGGTGACATTGTCGCCATCGCCGGAATTGAAGAGATCACCATCGGTGAGACCATCGCCGACCCCGAGGACATCCGCCCTCTGCCCGCGATTACGGTTGACGACCCGGCCATCTCGATGACCATCGGAACCAACACCTCGCCGCTGGTTGGCAAGGTCAAGGGTCACAAGCTGACCGCCCGCATGGTTAAGGACCGTCTGGACCGCGAACTGATCGGTAACGTCTCGCTCAAGGTCGTTGACATCGGAAAGCCCGACGCCTGGGAGGTTCAGGGGCGTGGTGAGCTTGCGCTGGCCATCCTTGTTGAGCAGATGCGTCGTGAGGGCTTTGAGCTGACCGTTGGTAAGCCGCAGGTTGTGACCCGCGAGGTCAACGGCAAGACGCACGAGCCCTACGAGCACCTCACCATTGACGTGCCCGAAGAACACCTTGGTGCGATCACGCAGCTGCTCGCCGCCCGTAAGGGGCGCATGGACGGCATGACCAACCACGGAACCGGCTGGGTCCGCATGGAGTTCATTGTTCCCTCGCGTGGTCTGATCGGCTTCCGTTCCGAGTTCATGACCATGACCCGCGGTACCGGTATCGCCAACGCCATCTCACACGGTTACGACGAGTGGGCCGGTGCCATCGTCACCCGCAACAACGGCTCCATCGTTGCTGACCGTGCCGGTGTTGTGACGCCGTTCGCCATCATCGCCCTGCAGGAGCGCATGACCTTCTTTGTCCTCCCCACCGAGGAGGTCTACGAGGGTATGGTCATCGGCGAGAACTCGCGCGCCGACGACATGGACGTCAACATCACCAAGGAGAAGAAGCTGACGAACATGCGTTCGTCGACGGCTGACTCCTTCGAGTCGATGACGCCGTCCCGTCAGCTCACGCTGGAGGAGTGCCTCGAGTTCGCTCGCGAGGACGAATGTGTTGAGGTGACGCCCGGCCACGTTCGTATCCGCAAGGTTGAGCTTGACGCTCAGGCTCGTGCCCGTAACACGGCCCGTCTGAAGCGCCAGAACTAGCACGTCTCGTTTACTCGTTGCGGTCGGTCCCGGTGGGATCGGCCGCAACGTGTATGTGGGCCCTGGTCCGCCGAGCTGGCGTTCCGGTTGCCCGGTGCCAGCCTGCTCTGGACGTCGCCTGGCCCTGGTCATTGCCTGGCCGTGGCTGTCGCTCTGCCTCGGGGATCAGTGCTCCGCCAGAGTCAGCGATCCTCAGGTGTCAGGGTGGCGAGGAACGTGGCCACCGTTGAAGCAGAAATCCGGCGATCGGCCTGGTCTCCCACCGGGTTGTGCCCAACGCACACACTCACCCCGGCTGCCTGGAACAGGGAGACGTCATTGTGGTCGTTTCCCAGTGCGACAAACGAGCCTGGCGTGATGCCAAGCGGAACAAGGGCGCCAGCCTTTGTGACACCGGCGGGGGAGACGTCGATGAGACGTTCGGAGGCGTGCACGGTCACGCTGAGCCCCGCAGAACGGAGTCGCTCGGCGACCGCGTCAGGCGGGTCAAAGATGACGGCTTTTGTGTAGAACG
>JBQELM010000391.1:2010-2594 GCA_052103915.1 Mycetocola sp.
CTGCTGATCACACCGTCGGCGCCGGTGCCCGTGTACGAGTAGTCGGGGTCGGCGTCGATGAGGGCCCGCAGGCCGTGCTCAGCGACGAGCCCGTCCACAAGCCGCCGCTCTGCGGCCGTGAACCTGGTTGTGGTGGTGACCGTGACGGAGCGGACAAACGAACCGTTGCCCCCGATCACCTCAACACCGTGCAGCGAGTGGGGGAGAACCGGATACAGATCCCTGGGCGGTCGTGCGGATGCAATGACAAGTCGGCCGTGCTGGGCGATGCGCTCCAACTCGACGACAATCTCCGGGCTGATGCTCACCCCGTCAAAACAGATGGTTCCGTCCAGATCGGTGACAAGCGTTGTCACGGGGCTGTTGCCTCGAACAGTTCGTGACCGATGAAACTGCCCTCTGTTGCTCCGGGCGGAACGGCAAAGATGGCCGATGAGATGTGGGCGATGTACTCGTTGAGCAGGTCCGACGCCGCCAGGTGCTTCTGCATTGCCACAAACTGGGTCTGCGGGTTGCGCTGGTAGGCGATGAAGAACAGCCCGGCGTTGAGCTCGGCGTACACGGCCTCGCCGTCGGTCAGCGTC
>JBQELM010000392.1:0-2579 GCA_052103915.1 Mycetocola sp.
TCATCAAGCCGAGCCTCGACTTCCTGCAGACCATGCCGGCCTTTGTGTACCTGATTCCCGCGCTGATCCTGTTCCGCGTTGGTGTTGTTCCCGGAATCGTCGCGACCATCATCTTCGCCATGGCCCCCGGCGTCCGGCTCACGGAGCTGGGTATCCGCGGCGTGGACAAAGAGGTTGTGGAGGCCGGTCAGGCCTTTGGTGCAACCCCCGGTCGTATTCTTCGACAGATTCAGCTTCCGCTGGCGATGCCGTCCATCATGGCCGGTGTGAACCAGGTCATCATGCTGTCGCTGTCCATGGTTGTTATCGCCGGAATGGTCGGCGCCGGCGGGCTCGGTGGCCAGGTTGTTGCCGCGCTGAACCGCATCGACGTTGGTCTTGGTTTTGAGGCCGGACTGTCCGTTGTGATCATCGCGATCTTCCTTGACCGGTTGTCGGCGTCGCTGAACAACCGCAAGCCAAAGAACCGCTCCGCCAGCAGCGCACCCAAGGCGACCTCAGATGAGGCGCAGGCACGGGACGACGCGCTGGCGAAGGCGGAAGCCTCCATCGCCAAGTCGCCAACCGTTGGTTAGCCCCGGCGAGGCCATAGATGTGCACGCTGCCACCGGTGGCGTGCCGAGATCCCCACAACCCGCCTGAACCGGCGGGAAGAAAGGAAACAACAGCACATGAAGTCATTCACCAAGATTGCCGTCGGCGGCATCGCGATTGCCGGACTCCTCGGCATGGCCGGCTGCGCGTCAACCGGATCGGGCGGAGACGCCCTCGACAACGGCGACGCCAAGGACGTCAACATCGCCGTGTTCAACGGCTGGGATGAGGGAATTGCAGCCAGCGAGCTGTGGAAGGCCATCCTCACCGAGCAGGGTTACAACGTTGAGCTCACCTACGCCGACCCCGCACCGGTGTACGCGGGTCTGTCGACCAACGACTACGACCTGACGCTGGACACCTGGCTGCCCGTCACGCACAAGAGCTACATCGACGAGTACGGCGACAAGATGACCGACCTGGGTGCCTGGAACGACGAGGCCAAGCTGACCATCGCGGTCAACGAGGACGCTCCCATCGACTCGCTCGACGAGCTGGCTGACAACGCCGACCTGTTCGGCAACCAGCTGATCGGTATCGAGCCGGGCGCGGGCCTGACCGAGGTCACCACCAACGAGGTCATCCCGCAGTACGGCCTGGAGGACTTCAACTACGTGACCTCGTCGACCCCGGCGATGCTCACCGAGCTGAAGGCCGCCACAGACAAGGGCGACAACGTGCTCGTCACCCTGTGGCGTCCGCACTGGGCCTACGACGCGTTCCCCATCAAGGACCTTGAGGACCCGAAGGGTGCACTCGGCGGTGCGGAGAGCATCCACTCCTACGGTTCGGGTGAGTTCGAAGAGAAGTACCCGACCCTGTCCGGGTGGATCAAGAACTTCAAGATGGACAACGAGCACCTGTACTCGCTCGAGAACGCCATGTTCAACGATGCGGCCAGCGACGACTACGGCCCAGCTGTTGAGGCCTGGATCGCAGAGAACCAGGACTACGTTGACGGACTGACCAAGTAGGTCTGATTGTCAGCAGGACCGGGCCGGGAGCACACGCTCCCGGCCCGGTCTGCTGTTAAGCGGGTTCCGCACCGGGTTCTTTTTACTGGTTGTGGGCCGCCTTCCCCGGCCCCGCGGGCGCTGTGCTGTCCGATTCTCGCCAGTCGGTCGCACCCGACCCGGCGACAATGGGGTGTGCCCGACCTTCCCCTCGCCGATGACAACGCCCGCTACCGTGCGGCGTCCGGCCGCGACGCCCGCTGGGATGGGCTGCTCTACCTTGGCGTCACCACAACGGGCATCTACTGCCGACCGTCCTGCCCCGCCAGGAAACCTCTCCCGCAGAACTGCACGTACTTTTCGAGCGCCGCCGCGTGTGTGGCTGCGGGCTTCCGCGCCTGTAAACGCTGTCGGCCTGACTCTCTGCCCGGCAGCAGGCACTGGGATGCGCGGAGCGACCTGTGTGCCCGGGCGGTCACGCTCATTCGCGACGGTGTGGTCGACGAGGTTGGTGTGTCGGGGCTCGCCGCTCGTTTGGCCGTGAGCGAGCGTCAGCTGACGCGTGTACTCAGCGCTGAACTGGGGGCAAGTGCTCAACAGCTCAATCGCACCAGACGCGCGCACGCGGCCCGGAGCCTGATCGAGCAGACGGCGATGCCGCTGAGCGATGTCGCCTTTGCTGCCGGTTTTGGCAGTGTCCGGCAGTTCAACGACGTCATGCGTGCCGAGTTCGGGGTAGCGCCGTCGAGTTATCGCCGCGTGCAGGGTGATCGGGGAGCGTCGGACGGCCAGCCGGTGTCTGACGAGCCGTCAGAGATTGTGTTGCGGCTGCGATGTCGCCCGCCGTTCACCAGCCAACCGCTTCGTCGTTTTCTTGCCGCACACGCGGTCGTTGGCCTTGACCAGATCAGCGAGAACGAAAACACCCACACCCGCGTGATCCAGGCGCGGGGTGGCCTCGCACGTGCGACGGTTGTCTGGGGCGAGCATTCGACGGAGGTGCCGGTCAGGATTCGACTGGTCTCGCTGTCC
>JBQELM010000393.1:0-1737 GCA_052103915.1 Mycetocola sp.
AGGCTGGTGCGTGGCAGGCGAAGGCGACCGACCGTGAAGCTGGCGCCGGGGACGTCGTGGCCAAGGATCACGCCGATGACCTGGTCCGGTGGGTAGAAGCTCTGACCCGCCATCAGGCTGGTGGCGGCAACAGCCGCAAGCAGCACACTCAACGTGATGATGACCACCCGGCGTCGTCGTCCGCCCCGGCGACGGGTCTGGACAACGGTGTGCAGTGTGGTGCTGGTGCCCGTGGCCCTGCCGGGGACGCGTCCTGGGGTCGCGGAGCTGCCGCCGGAGAGCGCCGTGGGGTTCCCGCTCACAGCTCACGCACCTTCTGGCGGCGAACAATCGCAATGAACACGGGTGCTCCGATCAGGGCGGTGATGATTCCGACGTCAATCTCTGCCGGTCGCGCCACCACACGGCCGATGATGTCGGCGGCGACCAGAAGCACCGCTCCGCCGAGCGCGGAGAACGGCAACAGCCAGCGGTGATCGATGCCGATGAGCAGGCGGAACAGGTGGGGGATGACCAGTCCGACAAAAGCTATGGGGCCGGTCACCGCGGTGCTTGCGCCACAGAGGACAACGGCGCCGAGCGAGGCGAATCCGCGTGCGATGGCCACGCGCTCGCCGAGACCGGCGGCCAGTTCGTCTCCCAGTGCAAGGGAGTTGAGTGAGCGGGCCGAGATCAGGCAGATCAGCGCGCCAGCGGCCAGGAACGGCGCGACAACTCCGATGCTGTCCATGGTCGCTCCGCCCACGCCGCCAATCTGCCAGGAGCGGACGTTGCCGGCGATGTCGTTGCGCGGCAGGATCACGGCGCTCACAAAGGAGGCAAGCGCGGCGGTTGTGGCGGCCCCGGCAAGAGCGAGTTTGAGCGGCGTTGCGCCGCCACGGCCGAGCGAGCCGATCGTGTACACAAACACGGCGGTGGCCGCAGCGCCGCCGATCGCTATCCAGATCATGGTGTGCGCTGAGCTGATGGAGAAGAATGCCAGCCCGCACACCACGGCGAGTGTTGCCCCCATGTTGACGCCGAGGATGCCGGGGTCGGCGAGTGGGTTTCGGGTCACTCCCTGCATGACCGCGCCGGACAGCCCAAGCGCGGCCCCGGCCAGGACGGCCAGCAGGGTTCGGGGGATGCGGGTGGCGACGGCGGCCTGGTCAAAACCGTCCGTCCCTCCGCCGAGGGCGGCCAGGATGTCGTCCAGGCTGACCTGGCGGGAGCCGATCGTGATCGAGACAACGCTGAGCGCCACGAGGGCGATCAGGGTGACCAGGAGCCAGGGTGCACGAAGCCGTCTCTGGCGCCGGATGGTGCTGGCGCCAGAGACGGCTGCTGTGGACTCAGAGGTCACTGATGTGCTGCGGTGACTACTTGGACGCGGCGGCGGCGTCAGCCAGCAGGCCGACGTAGTCGTCGAGGATCCAGGAGATCGACAGCGGTGTGGGGTTGGCCGCGGTGCCGAGCGGGCTGGTGCCCGGCAGGCTCACGATGGCACCGTTGGCGACGGCGGGCATCTGGGAGAGCAGCGGGTCGCCCTCAAGCGTGGTGACAAGCTCCTCGTCACCGTAGGTCACGATGATGTCGACGTCGTTGAATGCGTCGGCCTGTTCGGCGCTCTGGGTGAGGGCAAACTTGTCTGTGCCGGCGGACGCTTCGGCGATGCTTGCGGGGGTGGACAAGCCCAGGTCCTCAAAGAACATGGTGCGGGTGTCGTGGGCGGTGTAGAAGTTCACGGTCGAGAGGTCC
>JBQELM010000393.1:1747-2532 GCA_052103915.1 Mycetocola sp.
GCTGACCTCACTCAGGTCGCTGGTGTCCACGTGGGTGAGGAACATCGCGCTTGCGCCGTCAAGGGCGGGGTGCTCGGCGACGGTGTCGCTGATCTCCTGCTCAAGCGAGGTGATGAGGGCGTCACCCTCGTCGGCCATGCCGAGTGCCTCACTGTTGAATTCGATCATCTCGCGCCAGGACGTCCCCCAGGCGGTTTCCGGGTAGGCCACAACCGGGGCGATCTCGGTCAGGGTGTCGTAGTCCTCCTGGGTCAGGCCGGAGTAGGCGGCCAGAATGACGTCGGGGTTGGTGTCTGCGACGGCCTCGAAGTCGATGCCGTCGGTCTCATCAAAGAGGACGGGGGTTTCTGCGCCCAGCTCCTCAAGCTTCTCGTCCACCCAGGGGAGCAGGCCGTCACCGTTGTCGTCACCGAAGTTCGCGGCGGCCATGCCGACCGGCACAACACCGAGCGCAAGCGGGACCTCGTGGTTGGCCCAGGCAACGGTGGCCACTCGCTCGGGCTTGGTTGGAATGGTTGTGGTGCCGAGCGCGTGCTCGATGGTGATGGGTGTCCAGTCGGCACCGTCCGCCGACGCAGAGGTCCCGGCGTCGGGGGTCCCGGTCGAGCAGGAGGCGAGACCAAGGGTGAGAAGGGCGGCGGCGGAGATCGTCAGCAGGCGGGGCGCGCGAGCCATTGGTTTCCTTTCCGACGTGCGCGACAAAGCATCGCTGCACGGAGGTTGGTGTGTGGGTGGTGGGACGAGTCTGTGGTGGTCAGGCCACCGGTCGAGTCGTCGCAAATAAG
>JBQELM010000394.1:0-2574 GCA_052103915.1 Mycetocola sp.
CGGCCCGCCCAGGTCGTGCTCAACAAAGCTCACCCGGCCCGGTGGCAGCTCTCTTTCCGCGGCCGCCTCCCGTGCTCGCCGCACGGCCGTCTCCGATAGCTCAAGACCCGTCACCGTCCAGCCACGCTCGGCAAGCCAGAGCACGTCGGCCCCCTCTCCGCTGCCCAGATCAAGGGCACGTCCGGCGGGAAGATCAGCAACCACGCGGGCGAGAGACTCGTTCACCGTCCCCGACCACACCGCCGTCCGACCGGCGTAACGCTGCTCCCAGAACTCGACCGGGTCCTGTGCTGCGGCCTTCTGCGCGGCCACGGCATGCTCGCCGTCCTCGGTCACAAGCATCATGTTGACCGCACCGCCCACTGTGGCCGCTGCGCCCATCGTCATCGGTACCGTCATCTGCGGTGCCACAACGTTTCCGACCGCCCAGACCCGGGGGTTACTTGTCCGCCCCGCAGCGTCAACGGCGATAAAGGATCCCATCGGGTTGTCCTGCCTGACCAGCTCAAGTCCCGCCACGGCTGCGTCCCGCGGCACCACACGGGCCGCCACAAAAACGGCATCCGCCGGGTGCAGGGCACCGTCGGCTGTCCGCACCGCCGTGATGCTGCGGCTAGCACCGGGGTCACCGCCGTCGCCATCAGAATCGACGTCGTGACCACCGTCAGAATCCTCAGCACTGCCGTGGTTCTCACCCTGAACCGCCACAACGGGCTCGTCGACGATGACAACACCACGCGCGGTCAGACGCTCCCTGATCTCGGGGGCAATGTCACCAGCGGCCGAAGCGAACAGTGTGACGTGCTCACTCCACTGCCGCACCAGCTCGGCCTGGTGCAGCGACATCGCCGATGTGGCGATCACGGCCAGACGCCGACCGCGCACCTCCCAGCCGTGGCAGTACGGGCAGTGCAGGACGCTCGTCCCCCAGCGCTCGGCAAGCCCGTCAATGGCGGGAAGCTCGTCCCGTGCACCGTTTGCAAGGATCAACGCTCGGGCCGTGATCTGCGCCCCGTCTGAGAGCTCAACGCTCACGTGGGACTCCTCGGTTGTGACCCGCGCCACCGTGGCGGGGGTCACCGTGACGCCGTAGCGTTCCAGTTCCGCGCGACCCGTCGCCCGCAGCTCATCCGGCGGGGTTCCGTCGTGGCCAAGCACACCGTGCATCTGCGCGGCGAACCTGTTGCGCGGCTCCCCCGCGTCAATCACCACAACCCGCCGGAGCGCTCGGCCAAGCATCTGAGCCGCGCTCAGGCCCGCAACACTTCCACCAATGACAACCACGTCTGCGTCAACACTGTTCATGTGAGCAATGGTTGTGCTTCAATGAAGAAACGGCAAACACATTTGCCAAATTGGCAAGGAGGACTCATGACGTCACCCCTCGACCTGGTTGGGCAGCGACTGCGGGATGCCCGGCACGCCGCCAACCTCACCCTCGACGAGCTCTCCACACGAGCGCGGATCTCACCGAGCACCCTCTCCCGCCTTGAGTCAGGCAAACGACAGGCAACCCTTGACCTGCTTGTGCCCCTCACCGGCGTACTCGGCATCAGCCTGGATGACCTGGTCAGGCAGCAGAACACCGACCCGCGCGTGCAGCGCCCCGTCATCAAAAAAGACGGCCACATCATCGCGCCCCTCACCCGCGAGCAGTCACCGGTCCAGAGCTACAAGATCACCTACCCGCCACGGACCGAGCTGCCCGAACTGCGCACCCACGAGGGCTACGAGTGGCTCTACGTCCTCAGCGGGCGACTCCGACTGCGGGTGGGCGACAGCGAACTTGTCCTCACCAGCGGTGAGGCCGCCCAGTTTGACACCCGCCTCCCGCACGCCATGAGCGCCGACGGGTCACGCCCGGCCCAGGTCATCAGCATGTTCAATGAGGCAGGAGACCAGATGCACGTGCACGCGCTTGGCGACCACGAGGGGTAACCCCCGAGAGGTGGCTCAGTGCCTGGCGGTCTTCGTCTATCTGTCCGCGGCTGGGAATTCGACTGCCATTGACGAGGATTCGACAGCGGTAATGGCAGGGTGGAACCCGGATCAAGCCTTCTGGATCACGCCACAGATCAGCTCCGTCAACGCCCTGGCGCGATTGATCCTGATGGAGCACGGTGAGGGCAACGAATGGCTCAGACGGGAGAACTCACCATGACACTCCACACCCGTTCACACTCGCTCGCGGCACCTGGATGCGTAGGCATCGCGGTGACCGTTGCACTACTGACTGCATGCGCCCCGTCGCCAACAAGTACAACAACCAACTCTGACGGGAACACCACGACCGTCGACTGGGCCGACTACCCTGCACACGCAGGGATACCGGCAAACGACATCCTCATCCTTCCCCGATCCGACGCGGTTGAAGCCCGAGCAGAGCAGCTCATTGGTGACGCACAAGCGGCTCTCCGCGCCGACTACGGCATCACCGGCTGGATAGCAGAGCAGGACGACGGCTGGTTTCCGCAGGAAGGCAACGGCTACGGTGGCGAATCCCTGCTGACCACCTTCAACTCGGCAAGCTATGAGGTCAACGTCACGATCCCCGTCAGCCGCTGGGACTCAGTG
>JBQELM010000395.1:0-2573 GCA_052103915.1 Mycetocola sp.
GTTGAAGAACTGAGGGCGCTACCCGTGGGTGCTGTGATCCGGTCGGCAGAGTTCGACAGTTTCACCGCGTGGCGTAGCGAGTACGGGAACTGGGTCACAGGCTATGTTCCCGGAGGCGGGGAAGACGAAGACGTAGCGGAGTCTCCCTACATGCCAGTGATCGTCCTTTTCGCCCCGGAGGTGACCCGATGAGCGAGGTACTGACACCGCGTGATCTGGACATGCTCCGTGACGCGGTATTCCAGCGTGCCGCGGATGCAAGGAACAAGCGTGAGGAAGACCGGTGGCACTCCCTCGATAGCAAGCTCCTGCGTATGAAAACCCACGCGGGGCAGGCCGAATGCCGATGCGGACACCTGCGGTCAGCCCACCTGAACGGCGACGTTGTGACCACCTGCCGCATCTGCCAATGCCAAAACTATGACCATGCTGTGGAGGTAACCCGATGACTGACCTGGACCTGGACAAGCTCGAAGCGGCAGGGCATGAGGCTGACCGTAGTGCAGAAATGGCGACGGTGTTTCCGCATGATCTGATCCGGCTCGTCAAGCGGGTGCGTGACGCGGAGGGGGCAGCATCCATACGCGAGGAAGCGGCCAAGATCGCCGCGGCGTCTACGCACCTAGGCCGATCAGTTGGGGCAGCCATTGAGCAGACTGCAGAGACGCTTACCAGGCTCGGATACGAGGGGCTAATGGCTGAGCGTGACGAGTTGAAGGCCCGGCTGGACGCGCAGACACCCGACGAAGGCACAAGGGTGCCAGGCCACGACCACAAGCCCGTGCAACATCGCGATGGGAAGCCGCCGTGGTGCAACGTGTGTGGGCTGACTGCGGGCGGAACAATCCCCGCCACCAAGCTCATCGCTCAGGTACCAGGCGGTCCGGCGTACGTCGGGATTATGCCGGCGTCCCCGGAGACCTCGCGCCGACTCTGGACGATGTACTGCCGTGAGTGTGGCATCGAGGAATGCATGGCAGACGCGAAGAACGATGAGCGCCTTGCCCAGCACACCGAAGACCACAACCGACAAAGGCACTCGCAGAGACTCGTGGAGCCGCTGTGACGATGTCGCAGGCGTTCGTTGATACCCGTGGGGGCGTACTGAAAGTGCGCCCCCTTATTGACACCCGGCACGGTCCGGCGCCACACGAAAAGGTGCCGTGGACCGTCATGGGGTCGATCAAGCACTGGCCCGATGGGTGGTACTGGTCATTCGGCGACAAAAACGGCATCGCACCAGACGAACAAACCGCCATACGCCAAGCACTCGCCACCACCGGCCTCACACCAGCACAACCACAAGACACCACACCCAGCCTGTTCTAGGCGGGGCGAGAAAGGACACCATGAAGGCGAAAGAGCTTCGCGGCCTCGCCACCGCGATCTTCCGAGGCCCCACGGCAGAGCAACGCCGTGCAATCGCAAACGAAACAGCCCACCAACAGCACAGTTGCGACATGCGGGCACTCGGCGCAACACCCGACCAACTCGATGCGGCCCGAATGGTCGTCGCATCAGGTGCAACCGCGCGCGAGGTCGCCGTCTTCGCCAAGATGGCAGCGGCCCGACGCATCACCAGCGAGGACCTCGTCATCTTGCAGCAATACGGCTACAGCATCGGGCTGAGGGGGCGCTATGAGTGAAAAAGTTCTTACCGGCTTCCTCGAGTTCCCCCACGACTGCAAACGGCCCAACCCCCGTGACCACGCCTTCGGCTGGGTCTGCCCGGAGTGCGGCGAGCGCTGGTACGTCGTCACAGAAACAGGCGGACGGCGAAGGAGCCACTACGAGAGCCGATGGGAACGGTCGTCGTCGCCAGCCGGCAAAGCAACCACACAGCCCGACCCGGTAGCGCACCCAACGCACTACACGTCCGACCCGTCCGGTATCGAATGCATCCAAATCACCAGACACCGCAACTTCAACATCGGAAACGCCATCAAATACCTCTGGCGGGCAGGACGCAAGAACGTCGCGGATCTCACCAGCAGGCAAAAGGAACTCGAAGACCTCCGCAAAGCCACCTGGTACATCAACGACGAAATCGGACGACTCGAACAGGAGACCGAATGACTGAATTCGCAACCGTCGCACAAGCCGCGAAACGCGTAGGAGTGGACCCCTCAACCGTTCACAAATGGGTCAAAGATCACAAGATCGCCAAATACGGCACAGGCAGAGCAGCGCGCGTGATCCTCGAAGAAGTGCTCAAAGCTGAAGCAGATGGAAGATCACGCACAGGACGCCCGAGAAAAAACTCGCCATAATTGCCACTCTTATGTGATACGATAGACGTACCAAGTTCCGAACGCCCTGGAAAAGATTCAACGATCTTCTCCGGGGCGTTTGGCATTTAACAAAAACTTGCGGCCACACCGACACCAACAACCAGCACAGACGCCACCCACGATGGCCCGCGACGCTCAGAAGAACCAACACGGTCCTGGCACGAACGCGGAAGACCCTGGGGTGAGCAAGTAAGCACACAGGTCGGCACCGCAACACACTTACCGCGCAAGGGGAAGCGGTAAGCCAGGCAAGCGCACCTGACGGGGGTCAAACGCGCACAG
>JBQELM010000396.1:0-2572 GCA_052103915.1 Mycetocola sp.
TGGAGCCGAGGCCGAGCCAGAGTCTGAGGCCGAGTCGACGCGACGAGCCGAGACCGAGCTGTGGCAGGCAGCACACAACCACCCCGCCTGCGAGCCTGTTGGCCTGGGCGTCGCCGTTCAGCGGCTGGTTCCCGACATCAGCGTTGACGTTGTCATGGATACGGACACCCCGGTCCTGCTTGAGATGTTCAGTCCCGACGAGGCCGCCTGGCGGGCCGAGCTGCAGCGCGCCTCGCGGGTGGAGGCGAGCCGCACCGGTCTCCCGATCGATCAGAGCACCCTCACCATCGGTCAGCTCCGCACCCACATGGCCGGGGGCGCGCGCTTTCTCGCCCTGATCATGCTTGATCGGCTGATGGGCATCGGCGCTCCGCACTGGGTGCTCTGCCACAGCGCTGGCGACGGCTTTGTGGTGGTTGACGACCCCTGGATCAGCACGGTGATCGGGGACAGCTGGGTGGACAGCCACCTGATGCCGCTGACGGAGGACGAGTTTGACGCCATGTGGGTGATGCCTGACGGTCGGTCACGGGCAGCGCTCCGACTGCGCGCGGTCACGGACCCCGGTTCCGTCGCCGACTAGCTCGTCGTCCTGCGCCACGCGGCGCAGGGAGGCCGCTTCCGCCCGGGCGCGTGCCTGTCTCTCTCACGCGTCCCTGCGGACAAAGGTGAGCAACGCGGCTCCGGCGGTGAGGGTGATCCAGCCGCAGAGGACAAGCGCTCCCGTCCCCGCGGTGAGGACGGTTCCCGTTCCGTCGAGGTACAGAAGCTGCCCCGCTCTGTCCGGAAGCCAGTGAGCCAGCTCGGTGAGACCGTCAGCGAGCGGAGAGACGATCAGCACAAGACTGAGCATCGTGACCAGTGGGGCGACGAGCGAACGCATCAGGACCGCCAGCGCAAATGCCAGCATCCCCATCAGGGTCAGGTAGATCACGGAGCCGACAACAGGCCACAGGGGGTCATCCGCGCCCCCGAGCGGGTGCAGTCCACGGATGATCGTCGCGGTGAGCCACCCGGAGCCAACGGCACTGGCGCTGGTGAGGGCCGCGGCGCAGGCGAACGCGAGAGCTTTGGCCGCCAGTGTGCTCCACCGTCGGGGCATGGCCGTGAGCGTGGTGCGATGTTGGCCACTCTGATACTCCGTTGAGACGGTGAGCACACCACACAGGATGAGACCAATCTGCAGAAAGGGAACTGTTTGGGCTGTGACGTCGGCGGCGAGCGCTGGAGCCGCGGACGAGCGGGCAATCGCGGCAGCGAGGGCGATGGATGCGCCGACCGTCCCGAGCGCTGTGACGACGATTCCGGGCAGAGTGCGCAGCTTGATGGTCTCAGCGGAGACAGCAGTGAGGGGTATCAGCACACGATCACGCATCCCTCCGTGTAAACACGACTGCGGAACCGGCAAGGAAAACAAGCGTCCACGTCGCCATGACAATTCCACCGGGGAGGGGGTCAAGACCGCCAGGGACAACTGAGTCCGCCGGGAAACCAAACAGGTTGCGACCGGCCATGTCTGGTAGCCAGTGCGCCGCCGGGGTGAGGGTGGTCAGCAGCAGGGAGAACGACACAACAGAGCTGTTGGCGATGAGGACGATCAGCGGGATGATGCCGCTGCGTGTCAGCACGGTTATGGCGAATGCGAGCACACCCATCAGAACCCAGTACAGGGCGCCACCGGCCCAGCGCCGCACAGCCTCGTCGACGGAGACGGACTCCGTTCCCAGATCCCCGATGATGACGGTTGCCGTCAGGACACACAGCGGAACGGCGGCCACCGCAATCGCCACGATAAGCATGGTGACCGCCACGGCTTTGGCCGTCAGGAGCTGACCCCGGCGGGGGATGGCGGTGAGCGTTGTGCTGATCTGGCGGCCACCACCGGCTTCGCCCCTGACAGTGGAGTACTCACTGCTCATGGTGACCACGCCAATCACAACGGCACCAACCGTGCCAAGAGGCATCATCGCGAATGCGGTTTCGATGGGTGATGTATCGGCCACGAGGTCGGGCTGGCCTGATGTGACGGCACTGCGAACGGTGACCGCGTTGAGCGCGGTCAAGGCAACCGAGCCGAGGACGGCCACAGCGACTCCCGCCCAGATTCCTGGCAGGGCGGTGGTCTTCCGAAGCTCGGTGAGGATCGTGCGGTGCAGGCTCATCGGGTGTGTCCCGACGTGCCGCCGGTGAGGCCGAAGAAGGCGTCTTCCAGGCTGGCATATCCACTACTGACCTGGGCTATCGTTCCGGTCGTGACAACCCGACCCTCAGCAATCACGACAAGATCGTCGGCAATCTCAGCGACCTCGCTCATGAGGTGGCTGGACAGCAGAACCGTGCCGCCGGCATCCGCATGGTTGCGCAGCAGCCCACGCATCCATCTGATGCCGTCGGGGTCAAGCCCGTTCACCGGTTCATCAAGCACCAGGGTTGTTGGTTGGCCCAGCAGTGCGGTCGCAAGCCCCAGTCGCTGCCCCATGCCAAGAGAGAAACGTCCAACCCGGGTACGGGCAGCGTGGCTCAGACCAACCTCATCAAGGACCTCCATCACGCGGCTCGGCGTGATCCGATT
>JBQELM010000397.1:0-2571 GCA_052103915.1 Mycetocola sp.
CACAGCCGATCAGCCGCCCATCAGCGTCCTCAGCAACACGGAACTCCTGCACCGCCTCGTAAAACACCACACGGTCCTTACCCAGCAGGATGCGCCGGTCAACGAGGGGCTGGATGAGCCCCTCAATGGCCACAACGTCGGACGTGCGTGCGGGGCGGATCGTGAAGCCGGTCATAACAAAAGCCTAATGCCGCGGATCCTGCCCAGCCGTACAGGGCGCTCCGCCGTTGCCGCCATGGCGGTACCATCCGAGCAAAGCTCCCCGGAGCCCTATTGCCCAGGACACACCGCGGGGGCCTGGTACACCGTGTCTCCCTGGCCACAGCCGGTCATGCGGTTAGTCGCTTGTGATCGCCAGGTCCGGCGTCACCGCGCCGGTCCCGAGAGCGGCCTGCGCGTTGATCGCGGCGGTCGCCGAGTCGGGCCGGGTGCTGGTCACAAAGGTGAACGCACCGTTCTCGAAGTCAACGGCAACGTGGTCACCCGAGTTCAGCTGACCGTTCAGGATCCGCTCGCTCAACTGGTCTTCAACGTTCTGCTGGATGGCACGACGCAGCGGTCGCGCACCAAGCGCGGGGTCAAAGCCGAGGTCGATCAGACGGTCCTTCGCCACAGACGAGATCTCGATCGTCATGTCGCGGTCAAGCAGACGATCCGCCAGACGCTTCACAAACAGCTCAACGATCTGGAGCAGCTCAACCTTGGACAGCTGCGGGAACACGATGGTGTCGTCAACACGGTTCAGGAACTCCGGCTTGAAATGACGCTTCAGCTCCTCGTTCACCTTGCCACGCATGATGTCGTAGCTGGTGGAGCTGTTGCCCTCAACCTGGAAGCCAACCGGTCCACCCGCGATGCCCTTGGAACCGAGGTTGGTTGTCATGATGATGACGGTGTTCTTGAAGTCGATGACACGACCCTGACCGTCCGTCAGACGACCCTCCTCCAGAATCTGGAGCAGCGAGTTGAAGATGTCAGGGTGAGCCTTCTCGATCTCGTCGAACAGGACTACACTGAACGGCTTGCGGCGGACCTTCTCCGTCAGCTGGCCGCCCTCCTCAAAACCAACAAATCCGGGAGGGGCACCGAACAGGCGGGAGACGGTGTGCTTCTCGCCGTACTCGCTCATGTCGAGCGAGATCATCGCGTCCTCGTCATCAAACAGGAACTCAGCCAGAGCCTTTGCCAGCTCCGTCTTACCCACACCGGTCGGACCGGCGAAGATGAACGAACCACTCGGGCGCTTGGGGTCCTTCAGACCTGCACGGGTGCGGCGGATGGTGCGGGACAGGGCGTTGATGGCCTCGTCCTGACCGATGACGCGCTGGTGCAGTGCCTTCTCCATGAACACAAGGCGAGCGGACTCTTCCTCTGTGAGCTTGAAGACGGGGATACCCGTGGCCTGCGCCAGAACCTCTGCCACCAGACCCTCGTCAACCGTTGCGGTTGCCTGGACCTCGCCGGAGCGCCACTTCTTCTCCAGGCGCAGTCGCTCACCGAGGAGGTTCTTCTCCTCGTCGCGCAGGCTGGCTGCCTTCTCAAAGTCCTGGCCCTCGATGGCCGCTTCCTTAGCCTCGCGGACGCCGGCGATCTTCTCGTCGAACTCGCGCAGCTCCGGCGGGCTGGACAGGATCGACAGGCGCAGACGTGCGCCGGCCTCATCGATCAGGTCGATGGCCTTGTCCGGCAGGTAGCGGTCGGAGACGTAACGGTCGGCCAGGTTGGCCGCGGCCACCAGGGCACCATCGGTGATGGAGACCTTGTGGTGCGCCTCGTAGCGGTCGCGCAGACCCTTCAGGATGTTGATGGTGTGCGGCAGGCTCGGCTCGTTAACCATGACCTGCTGGAAACGACGCTCAAGGGCCGCATCCTTCTCAAAGTGCTTGCGGTACTCGTCAAGCGTTGTGGCACCGATGGTCTGGAGTTCACCACGGGCAAGCAGGGGCTTGAGGATGTTGGCCGCGTCGATGGCGCCCTCCGCGGCACCAGCACCCACCAGCGTGTGGATCTCGTCAATGAAGATGATGATGTCGCCGCGGGTGCGGATCTCCTTGGTGACCTTCTTCAGGCGCTCCTCAAAGTCACCGCGGTAGCGGGACCCGGCGATGAGCGAACCGAGGTCAAGCGCGTACACCTGCTTGTCCTTCAGCGTCTCGGGGACCTCGCCCTTCACGATGGCCTGAGCCAGACCCTCCACAACAGCGGTCTTACCCACACCGGGCTCACCGATCAGGACAGGGTTGTTCTTTGACCGGCGAGACAGGATCTGCATGACCCGCTCGATCTCCTTCTCGCGGCCGATCACGGGGTCAAGCTTGTTGTCACGCGCCGACTGGGTGAGGTTCTTACCGAACTGGTCAAGAATCTGCGATCCACCCTGCGCCTGCTGCTCAGGGGCGCCGGCGCCGACCGGGGTCTGCTCCTTGCCCTGGTAGCCGGACAGCAGCTGGATGACCTGCTGGCGAACACGATTCAGGTCGGCACCGAGCTTCACCAGGACCTGGGCGGCAACACCCTCGCCCTCGCGGATCAGGCCGAGCAGGATGTGCTCGGTGCCGATGTAGTTGTGGC
>JBQELM010000398.1:0-2560 GCA_052103915.1 Mycetocola sp.
TCAAACGGCTTGTACGACGGGTTCGTGCAGACGGTGAACTGGCCCTCCGTCACGAGAGCGAACTCGTCGTCACCCGTGGTGGTTGAGCTACACGCTGACAGCAGCACGGCAACGCCCGCAGCAGAAAGAACGGACATAGTGATCTGGGAGGCGCGCATAAAAGCTCCTTGGTGTGTGGGAGAGGGGATTCGCGACCACCGGGTGCTGTGTGTGACCGCACGAATTATTCCATGGTACGGGAGCACGACGGTCTGAGTGAACGCATGCCTGAGAGGTTTTGCGCTGACCCCCTCGCACCCCGTCAACACACCGCGGCCGGTGCACTCTCACAACGGAGGGAGGGCACCGGCCGCAGCAGGACTCAGTTCGCGGCGAGTGTCTCCCGCACGATGGGGGCGACCTCTCGCCCGTACAGCTCAAGTGAGCTCATCAGCTGCTCGTGCGGCATGGTGCCGTTGGCGTACTTGAACTGGAACCGGTCAACTCCCAGCGCGCGGACATTGCGCAGGATCTTGGCCGCCACCGTTTCCGGGGATCCAACGTAGAGCGCACCGGATGGCCCGGCTTCGGCCTCAAAGTGAGCTCGGCTGAGTTCACCCCAGCCGCGCTCCCGACCAATCCGGGAGTGCATGGCCTGGTAGTGGGGCCAGAGTTCCTCACGCGCCTGTTCGTCGGTCGCCGCAACATAGCCGGGTGAGTGCATGGCAACCGGCTGGCGGACGCCGCCAAACTTCTGCTCTGCGTCGCGGAACAGTCTCACGAAGGGCTCAAAGCGGATCGGGTCCCCACCAATGATGGCGAGGATCATCGGAAGGTTGTGCTCTGCCGTTCGGATCACCGACTCGGGGCTACCGCCAACGGCCACCCAGGTGCGCAGTCCGTTTTCAGTACGGGGGTAGACGTTCTGCTCGGTCAGGGCAGCGCGGGTGCGCCCCGACCAGGTCACCGGCTCCTCGCGGCGCAACTGGGTGAACAGCTCAAGCTTTTCAGTGAAGAGCGGCTCGTAATCCTCCAGCCGGAACCCAAACAGCGGGAATGACTCGGTGAACGACCCACGGCCAAGGACGGCCTCGGCCCGACCGTTTGAGATTGCGTCGATGGTGGCAAAGCGCTGGAACACTCTGACCGGGTCGTCGGAGCTGAGAACCGTGACGGCCGACGCCACAGCGATCCGCTCCGTTCTGGCCGCGACTGCCGCCAGAACGGTTTCGGGCGAGCTGACCGCGAAGTCGTCCCTGTGGTGCTCCCCCACGCCGAAGGAGTCAAGGCCAATGCGGTCGGCAAGCTCCGCCTGCGTCAGGAGGTTACGGATTGTCTGCGCCTGGGAGACCAGGTCGCCGTCACGGGTCGCACTGACGTCACCAAATGTGTCTACACCGAGCTGGATCGCACTCACCAAAGCACCTCTTTTGTATGCATATGAATATTTAGCCTTCATTGTAGCGTCTACGCTTACGACAGCGACACGCACCCACAGCACCGAGGACTCCATGCCACGCAACACATCAGGACACCGGCCTCTGAGCACGGCCCTCCTTCTTGCCGGACTCAGCAGCGTCCTGCTTGCCACGGCATCCATCTGGGTCGCACGAGCCATCATCAACGCGTCCGTGTACGTGAGCGAACTCGGGGCAACCGGCGCCCCCACAGCCCAGCTCTTCAACACCGCACTCCTCATGCTCGGCTGCGGCGTCCTTGCCGTCGGCATCGGAACAGTACTCAGGCGCACACACCCCACATCCCGACGAGGGCGATGGATTCCCCTGCTCCTCATCGCCACAGGCACGCTCTTTGCCCTGGCTTCACGTGTGCCGTGCAGCGCCGGATGCCCCGTACCGGGCAGTGCAAACTTTGCCGCAGCCGACATCGTTCACCTCAGCGCCGCGATCGGCGGATTCACGTTCGCCGGGCTGGCCATGATCATCACGGCGTCCGACCGAAGTAACAGCGCGCTCCAGCGGGGATCCCTCATCGCAGTAGTCCTGATGGGGGCAACAGCCTCAGCGGGAGGACTGCTCTCCCTCGGTGGGACACTCCTCACCCTGGGGGCACTGCTTGAGTTTGTGGCCATGAGCATTGCCGTCCTCTGGTTTGTTCCCTACGTCATCGCGCAGGTGAGCGACCGGAGGGCAGCAACACTGCGCGAGCGTGCATCACGCGCACAGGAACACCGCGCCTCATCCGCCGATCAGCTCACAAACTCGCCATCAAGGTAAAGCCACCGGCCACCCCTCCGCACAAAACGGCTGCGCTCATGGAGCCTGGATCTGACACCGTCCTGGCGGTACTGGGCTACAAACTCAACACCAGCCTCATCCGCACCAAGGACGTGTGTGGCGTTCAGAACGGTCAGCTTCAGCCACTCGGCTCTGGCCTCATCACCGCGCTGGCTCTGCCGGGTTTCCGGGGCCCAGCTGGCGGCAATGTAATCGTCATCGCCCAGCGCAAAGGCCGTATAGCGCGACCGCATCAACGCCTCAGCGGTGGGCGCCGGTCGGTCGCCGGACAGCGCGGGAGCACAACAACGAACAAACGCGTCACCCGTCCCGCAGGGACAGAG
>JBQELM010000399.1:0-2558 GCA_052103915.1 Mycetocola sp.
CACCGGCAGCACCGGCAGCACCGGCAGCACCGGCAGCACCGGCAGCACCGGCAGCACCGGCAGCGGCATCATCGTCGGCCCCCGCTTCCTCTTCGCTCCGGGCACCGGCACTCGAATTCCGTTCTGTGACGGCCGGCTACCCCGGGGCGGCACCGGTCCTGACGGGGCTGAGCTTCCGCATCGATCGGGGCGAACGGGTTGCCCTGCGCGGACCAAGCGGCGTCGGCAAGTCAACGGTCCTCGCTGTGGTCGAAAAGCTCCTTGTCCCCCGCTCCGGCGAGGTCGCCATCGGCGGTCAGGATCTTGCCCGGCTGAGCCGAACCGAGGTACTTTCCCGACTGTCCATCGTGGCGCAGAGCACCGTGCTGTTCTCCGGCAGCATCGCAGACAACCTCAGGCTCGCGCTCCCCGATGCCACACCAACTCAGCTCTGGGACGCTCTCGCCGCAGCAAACCTCGCTGACGAGGTGAAGGCCATGGATGCCGGCCTTGACCAGCCTGTCGGCGAGCGCGGCCTCGCCCTGTCCGGCGGGCAGGCTCAGCGCATCAGCATCGCGAGGGCCCTGCTGCGGGACGCTCCGCTGCTGATCCTTGACGAACCAAGCTCGCAGGTTGATCTGCGCTCCGAGGCCCTCATCGCCGACGCGCTCCGCGAGCTCACGATCGGACGCAGCACACTGATCGTGACCCACCGACCCGGCATCCTGGGCGAGGACACCCGGAGCGTTCATCTGCCGGGCGGGGAGGTGACCGCATGACCGCATCCACCGCGCGCCCCGCTGGCATTGTCCGCTGGCTCCTCATTCAGTGCCGCGGGCTGCTCGCGCCGCTGAGCCTGGCCACCCTGTTCGGCATTGTGAACGCGGCTAGCGGGGTAGTCATCCTCGTGGTGGCCTGCGGCGCGGTGCTGACCGGTCTGGCTGGTGGCAGCCCCGTTCCAGCGATCGTCACGATCGTCCTGGTCAGCCTGCTCAAAGCGGGCGCACGCTACCTGGAGCAGTATCTGGGCCACCGGGTGGCTTTCAGCGCGCTTGCCCGGCTGAGGGTGCTGTTCTTCCGGGCTCTGACCCCGCAGGCACCGGCGCTGACCGCGTCAGCCCGCAGCGGTGAGCTGAGCGGTATCGCCACCCGCGACATTGATCGTGTTGAGGTGTTTTTTGCGCACACCCTGCCGCCAGCGGTCATCGCCGTTGTGGTGCCGCTGGGCGCGGTGGGGTGGACAGCGACGGCTCTCTCGCCGCTGCTTGCTCTTCCGCTGCTGCTGGTGTGGGCGTTGGTTGTCTGTGTTGTTCCGTGGCTGGGCTGGCGGGCAACCGGTGAGCGCACCGTGGCTCTCCAAGCCGGGACCGCTGGCATCGCCCAGACGCTCACCGAGCAGCTTCAGGGTGTGCGCGAGATCCAGGCGTTTAACGCTGCGGGAGCACGGGCTGATCAGCTTGATGCTCAGAGCCGCGAGGCAGGAACACACTCCACCGCGATTGCCCGCCGACGGGCCAGGCGCAAGGCAACGGTTGACGCCGTGCAGCTGGCCGGTCACGGTGCCGTTGTCCTGGTCGGGGCGGGCGCTGGCCTCAACGGTGCCGCGGTGCTTGGTGCCCTGGCCGTGTCGATTGCCGTTGCCCGTCCGAGCCGCGCCGTTGACGGTTTTGCCTCCGATCTGAGCGCCTCCCTCGCCGCCGCCCGCCGACTGCGCACCGCCATGGAACGCCCGCCCGCCGTGCAGGATGCGGTGCCGGAATCGCCGCTCGTTGCTGTCCCGGCCCCCGCTGCGGACGGGACCGGCTCGTCCGCATCACCCAGCGGTGACGCGGAGCTGGTCGCCATCAGCGATGTCGCCCTCAGCCTGGGCGGTCGTCAGATCCTTGAGCCGCTCAGCTGGAGCATCCCCCGTGGCGGTCATCGCGCCATTGTGGGCGTCTCCGGCAGCGGCAAGTCAACGCTGCTGTCGCTTCTGCTCCGGGTGCATGACCCTGATCAGGGCAGCGTCAGCCTGAGCGGTCAGGACCTGCGCACCATCCCGCTGGCCTCACTGCGCAGCCGCATTGCCTTGACCACCCAGCGGCCAGAGATCTTCAGCGGCACGCTGCGCGACGCCCTCCGCCTGCGCACCCCCGACGCGAGCGACGAGGCCCTGCACGCGGCCCTGCACCTGGCGGTGCTTGACGAGTGGGTGGCAGGGCTGCCCTCCGGCCTTGACACCGTGATCCGGCAGGGCGGCCGGACGCTCTCCGGCGGCCAGCGTCAGCGGCTGGCCCTGGCGCGCAGTGTGGTGACCCCGCCGGAGCTGCTCATCCTCGACGAGTCGACCGGTCAGCTTGATGCCGCAACGGAGACGGAACTGCGGTCACGACTGGCCGAGTGGTCGGCGTCCAACGGCGTGACCCTGCTTGAGGTCACCCACCGCGTGGAGCGGGTGCTCGGCGCGGACCGGGTGCTTGTCCTCGACGACGGCCGGGTCGCCGAGGAGGGCGACCCGGCCGAGCTTGCCGAGCGGGATGGCGCACTGCGCCGCCTGCTGAACAGGCGTGTGGGCTAAGCGGAGGAGGCCTGCAACGACC
>JBQELM010000400.1:0-2542 GCA_052103915.1 Mycetocola sp.
CACGTTGAGCGCTGCTCCGCGCTGTTGCACGTCCTTGACTGTGCGACCCTTGAGCCCGGTCGTGACCCGATCAGTGACCTCGACGTCAT
Organism: Mycetocola sp.; assembly: GCA_052103915.1. Lineage (GTDB taxonomy): Bacteria > Actinomycetota > Actinomycetes > Actinomycetales > Microbacteriaceae > Mycetocola_B. The sequence goes on from JBQELM010000400.1 coordinate 90, forward strand.
TCTTGCTGAGCTCGCGGCCTACCCCGTCGCGGAGGGGGACATCCCGCTGATTGAGCGCCCCCAGCTGATCGCGCTCAACAAGGTTGATGTTCCCGAGGCGCGCGAACTTGCTGAGTTTGTCCGGCCGGAGCTTGAATCGCGTGGCTACCGCGTGTTCGAGATCTCTGCCGTCAGCCACAGTGGCCTGACCCCGATGTCGTACGCCCTGGGTGAGCTGGTTCAGGTTGAACGTGATCGCCGTGCCGCCGAGGAAGAACTCAGCCCCCGCATTATCGTGCGGCCCAAGGCTGTTGACGATTCCGGATTTACCGTCACGCCCGAGGGCGGAAGCTACGGAACGCTGTACCGCATCCGCGGTGGTAAGCCGGAGCGCTGGGTGGCGCAAACCGATTTCACCAACGACGAGGCCGTTGGCTACCTGGCAGACCGCCTGGCCAAGCTCGGCATCGAGGATCAGCTGGTGAAGGCGGGAGCGACCGCCGGGTCGACGGTTGTCATCGGCGCGGGCGACGGCGTTGTGTTCGACTGGGAGCCGACGCTGACAAGCACGGCAGAACTGATCACCACTCCTCGTGGTGCGGACGCCAGGCTCTTCGAGAGCGACCGTCCCACTCGGAGTGCCCGCAAGGCCAGCTACCACGAGCGCATGGATGCCAAGGCCGAGGCCCGCGAGGAGCTCCTGCGTGAGCGTGAGGCGGGAATGTGGTCCGAAGATTCGGACGATGACCGGTGAGCGTCACTGAGCGCTCCGGTCTAGCGGACGCACGGCGACTGGTTGTGAAGGTGGGTTCCTCGTCGATCAGCGGGGAGCGCACCGGCCAGATTGAGCCGCTGGTTGATGCCATTGCCGCTGCACGCGCCAGGGGCACAGAGGTTGTTCTGGTGTCGTCCGGTGCCATTGCAACGGGTCTGCCGTTCCTTGACCTGTCGCAGCGTCCCACCGATCTGGCCACCCAGCAGGCCGCGGCTGCCGTGGGACAGAACGTCCTGATGAACAGGTATCAGCGCAGTCTGACCCGTCATTCTCTTGTGGCCGGTCAGATCCTGCTGACCGCAGGCGACTTTGAGGACCAGACCTCGCGGGTGAACGCGTTGAGAGCCATGGATCGGTTGCTGCAGCTCGGCATTGTTCCGATCGTCAACGAAAACGACACCGTGGCAACCCACGAGATTCGCTTTGGTGACAATGATCGGCTTGCCGCTCTGGTCTCGGTCCTGATCGGTGCCGACGCTCTCGTGCTGTTGAGCGATGTTGACGCGATTTACACCAAGCCGCCAACCGAGCCCGGCGCGACCCGGATCACCGAGGTGGCCCCCGGTGGTTCCCTCGCGCATGTCCAGTTTGGTGACATCGGCGCTGCCGGTGTTGGCACGGGGGGAGCGGGGACCAAGGTCAGCGCCGCTGTCCTGGCCAGCGAGGCGGGCGCAGGCGTTCTCGTCACGTCAACGGGACTGGTCGACCAAGCCCTGACCGGTGCCGATATCGGGACCTGGTTCACCCCGGCACACGTCTAACAGGGACGACGGCCCGCGACGGTGTGCGCACCATGACCTCGGGCCGTCATAGTCCCACCTCCACTGCAGCCGCCAACTATGCTTGGGGCATGACGACCCCCGATCTCACCACAGCCATTGCTGATCGGCTGCGGAGTTCCCGCGACGCCTCCATCGTTCTTGCCACAACAACGGGTGTTCAGCGCAATACGGCGCTGGCGGCCATTGCTGATGCGCTCAGGACCAACGCCTCGCGCATCATTGCGGCAAACGGATCGGATATTGAGCGCGGCAAAGAGAACGGTCTCACCGATGGGCTGATTGATCGGCTCACGCTGAACGAAGCCAGGGTTGAGGCTTTGGCCGTCGCCGTTGAGGACATCGCTCGCCTGGCTGACCCTGTGGGTCAAACAGTGCGCGGTTCGGCTCTGCCCAACGGCGTCAAGATTGACCAGGTCAGGGTCCCGTTCGGTGTTGTCGGGGCCATTTATGAGGCCCGACCCAACGTGACGGTAGATATTGCTGCGCTGGCTCTGAAAAGCGGAAACGCCATCGTGCTCCGTGGTGGTTCTGCCGCGGCCGCATCTAACGCCGAGCTCCTCAGTATTCTTCGCGCCGCCGTGCATTCAACCGGTCTTCCGGCGGATGCGGTCCAGTCCGTCGACGACTTCGGACGAGCGGGCGGTACCGAGTTGATGCGCGCCCGTGGGTTGGTTGACGTACTGATTCCACGGGGGAGTGCTCAGCTGATCGAAACCGTGGTGACGGAGTCCCTTGTGCCGGTGATCGAGACCGGGTCGGGTGTGGTGCACATTGTCCTGGACGACAGTGCTCGCGAGGACTGGGCCGTTGACATCGTGCACAACGCCAAGGTCCAGCGTCCGAGCGTGTGCAACGCCGTCGAGACACTTCTGGTTCACAGTGCCGCGGCGGAGCGGCTGCTTCCGCCGGTCCTGACG
>JBQELM010000401.1:0-2534 GCA_052103915.1 Mycetocola sp.
TCCCACTGCCCGCGAGGGACGGAGAGGATGGCCGCTCGGATCGTCTCTGCGCCGTAGCCGGCGACGTTGATGGTGAACGCGATAACGGCCGATGTCCACCCGTTGAGTGTCCAGCCCAGGTTGGGGAGGCCGTAGAAGATCACAAAGAGTTGCACAAGAAGTGGGGTGCCGCGGACAACGGAGATCAACGCGCGCGCTGGCCAGCGGAGCCACCGGTGCGACGACATGCGAGCAAGTGCAACACCCACGGCCAGGACAAGACCGAAGGCGAAGGACAGGACAGCCAGTGGGATGGTGCCCTGAAGGGCCCCAAGGGCAATCGGTCCAAGTGAATCAGTAAAGAGGGTCAGGTCCACCTGATGCCATTCGTTGGAGTGAGGGAGTGAGGGAGTGAGGGAGTGAGGGAGTGAGGGAGTGAGGGAGTGAGGGAGTGCGGGAGTGCGGGTTGTGGGGTGACCTGTGCTGAGAGAGGCTGCTACTCACTCACGTCCTCACCGAAATACGTGGTGCCAAGTTCGGCCAGGCTGCCGTCGTCCTTCAGCTCGGCGAGGGCAGTGTTCGCCGCCGCCACAAGGTCGTCACTGCCGCCGGGGAACGCAAGTGCGCTACGTGTTGGTTCATCGGTCTCGGCAACAATCACCAGACCCCGGTTTCCTGAGTTCTTTTGATCGTCTAGGACCGTCAACTTGTCATTGATCGTGGCGTCAACGCGGCCCTGGCTGAGAAGCTCAGCGGCCTGGGCCCATCCCTCAACACCTTCGACGGTGGCACCATACGACTCGGCAAGGGTGTACCAGTTGCTCGTCAATGATTGGGCAAGGGTTTTGCCGTCCACATCGTCAAAATCACGGATATCGCTTGTGCCCTCTGGGACAACAAGGACTCCGGGGGAGACCGAGTAGGGGCTGCTGAGGCTGTACTTAGCTTCGCGCTCGTCGTTGATGGACACCTGATTGGCAATGACATCGATGCGTCCTGAATCAAGCGCGGCAAAGAGGGCGTCCCACTGGGTCTCCTCAAACTCGACAGCGAGGCCAAGTTTTTCGGCAACCGCGGTGATGACCTCAACGTCGTAGCCGGTCAGTTCGCCGCTTCCGTCCTTGTGAAAGCTGAATGGGCGGTAGGTGCCCTCCGTTCCGACCCGAATAGTGCCGCGTTCCTTGAGCTGTTCAAGCGTGATCCCCGTCGATTGCTTGTCCGTTCCGCCTGACGAGGTGTCAGAACTACCGGAGCACGCTACGAGCGCGAGGACGGCTCCGGCGGCAATGGTTATAAAAGCGGCGCGTTGGAAAGACAAGGAACTCCTCTGGGCAGTGTGTTGAATGGGAAGCGTCCGAGGAGTCTAGATCGCAGGCGCGACACGGCGCCGAATATGTCCAATCGTGACAAAAACTCATGAACCCCCGGCGGCGCGCGGCGGGTCCACCGCGCTAGTGTTGTTCTGTTGATCTCCCCTTACGGAAAGCAGGACCAGGTGCCCGACGGTTTTGAACTGTTCACCGACCGATCCGTTGTCGCCATGCGCGTTAACGGCGAGCTGAAGGATCTGGCGGCAACCGTCGCCGAATCCGACACGGTTGAACCGGTAACGATCGACTCGGATGACGGCCTCAACATCCTGCGCCACTCGGCCGCTCACGTGCTTGCTCAGGCTGTGCAGCAGATCAACCCCGCGGCAAAGCTGGGTATCGGGCCGTTTATTACCGACGGTTTCTACTACGACTTTGACGTCGAGACCCCGTTCACCCCCGACGACCTCAAGGCTCTCCAGAAAGCTATGGAGCGCATCATGAAGTCGGGCCAGCGTTTTGTGCGACGGGTGGTCACCGAGGATGAGGCGCGAGCAGAGCTGGCTGATGAGCCGTACAAGCTTGAGCTGATCGGTCTGAAGGGCTCGGCTGAGTCCGGCGGTGACAACGAGTCGGTTGAGGTTGGCGCCGGCGAGCTGACGATCTACGACAACGTTGACCCCAAGACAGGTGAGACGGTCTGGAAGGACCTGTGCCGCGGCCCGCACCTGCCCAGCACGCGACTGCTTGGCAACGGGTACGCACTCATGCGGGTGGCAGCGGCCTACTGGCGTGGCTCGGAGAAGAACCCGCAGCTGCAGCGGATCTATGGAACCGCCTGGCCCACAAAGGACGAGCTGCGCGCGTACCAGACCCGACTCGAGGAGGCGGCGAAGCGGGACCACCGCAAGCTGGGCGCCGAGCTTGACCTGTTCAGCTTCCCCGACGAAATCGGTTCAGGGCTGGCCGTGTTCCACCCGAACGGCGGAATCATCCGCAACGAGATTGAGCAGTTCATGCGTCAGCAGCTGCTCAAGAACGGCTACGAACTCGTCAACACCCCGCACATCACCAAGGGGCAGCTGTTTGAGACCAGCCAGCACCTGAACTGGTACCGCGACGGCATGTTCCCCGCGATGCACCTTGACGAGGAGACCGACGCGGACGGCAACGTCACCAAGCAGGGCCAGGACTACTACCTGAAGCCGATGAACTGCCCGATGCACAACCTGATCTTCCGTGCGC
>JBQELM010000402.1:0-2531 GCA_052103915.1 Mycetocola sp.
TCGTTCCTGAACAACTCGATCAAGGCAACGGCGCTCTTTAAGAAGGACAAGGACTACGTCGTCATGAACGGCGAGGTCATGATCGTTGACGAGCACACCGGTCGTATCCTCCCCGGGCGCCGCTACAACGAGGGCATCCACCAGGCCATTGAGGCCAAGGAGGGTGTGCAGGTTAAGGCGGAGAACCAGACTCTGGCGACGGTCACCCTGCAGAACTACTTCCGCCTGTACGAGAAGCTGTCGGGTATGACCGGTACGGCCGAGACCGAGGCTGCCGAGTTCATGTCGACCTACAAGCTTGGCGTCATTCCTATCCCGACTAACCGGGCCATGTAGCGTATCGACCAGCCCGACCTGGTGTACAAGAACGAGCAGGTCAAGTTCGAGCAGGTTGCTGAGGACATCGCTGAGCGTCACGAGAAGGGCCAGCCGGTTCTTGTCGGAACAACAAGCGTTGAAAAGAGCGAGCACCTTTCCCGGCTTCTGGCCAAAAAGGGCATTCGCCACGAGGTCCTGAACGCTAAGAACCACGGCCGTGAGGCGGCAATTGTGGCCCAGGCCGGTCGGCTTGGCGCTGTCACCGTTGCCACAAACATGGCCGGTCGTGGAACGGACATCATGCTGGGCGGAAACGCCGAGTTCCTGACCGTTCAGGAGCTGTCGTCGCGTGGTCTTGACCCGACGGAGACCCCGGACGAGTATGAGGCCGCGTGGGATGACGTGCTGGCTACCGTCACGGCTGGTGTCAAGGAGGAGGCTGTCAAGGTCCAAGAGGTTGGCGGCCTGTACGTTCTTGGCACGGAGCGGCACGAGTCCCGGCGCATCGACAACCAGCTGCGTGGTCGGTCGGGTCGTCAGGGTGACCCGGGTGAGAGCCGTTTCTACCTGTCACTGACTGATGACCTGATGCGTCTGTTTAACGCCGGTGCTGCCGAGGCCCTGATGTCACGTGGGAACGTTCCGGACGATGTCGCCATCGAGTCCAAGGTTGTGAGCCGCGCCATCCGTAGCGCGCAGTCACAGGTGGAGTCCCGTAACGCGGAGATCCGTAAAAACGTTCTGAAGTACGACGATGTCCTGAACCGTCAGCGTGAAGCAATCTATGCTGACCGTCGCCACATCCTTGAGGGTGATGACCTTGAGGACAAGGTTTCGACCTTCCTTGAGCAGGTCATCGATGAGGTTCTGAACCAGCACGTGTCGGACGGCAACGGTGACGATTGGGACTTTGACGCTCTCTGGACCGACCTCAAGACGATGTACCCGATCGGCGTGACTATTGATGAGGTTGTCAGCGAGGCCGGTGGAACCCGGGGCCGGGTGAACCGCGACTTCATCCGTCGTGAGATTCTTTCCGATGCCACTTTCGCTTATTCACGCCGGGAGGAGTCCCTTGGCTCGGAGGCCATGCGCGAGCTTGAGCGCCGTGTTGTGCTTCAGGTTGTTGACCGTCGCTGGCGTGACCACCTCTACGAGATGGACTACCTCAAGGACGGTATTGGTCTGCGGGCGATGGCTCAGCGCGATCCGCTTGTTGAGTACCAGCGCGAAGGCTATGCGATGTTCCAGCAGATGATGGGGCAGATTCGCGAGGAGTCGATTGGTTTCCTCTTCAACCTTGATGTTGAAGTGAATGCCCCCTCTGGCCAGGTTGCTCCGACAATCAATGCAAAGGGACTGTCCACGCCCGAAGAGGAAAAGAAGGAGCAGCAGGCGTTGAGCTACACCGCTCCAAACGACTCGGGTGATGCAGAGGTTCGCGACGAGAAGGGGCGTGTGAACAACTCGGCGACGGCCAAGGCGCAGGGAGAGGATGCCGCTGCAGGTCGCGGAGCGTTTGGGCAGCAGCAGTCCGGTGGTAACAGGGCTGAGCGGCGAGCGCAGGGCAAAAAGTAGCCAGATAGAGCACAATTGCTGCGCCCCCGACCAGAGTGAATGGTTGGGGGCGCAGCACTTTTTATTCAGCTGATGAGCCGGACCGTGGCGCCGACCGCCGACCGCCGACCGCCGACCGCCGACCGGCTGGACGCGGCTCAGAGCACGGCGATGGAGCTTGCCTTCCACCGTCCGTCTACGCCCTCAAGACGAATGGCGACGGCGCGTGCACGTCCGGGGGTTGACACAATCGTGACGGCTTCAACAACGCCGTCAGCCGGGGCACAGGTGTGAACCGGGCCGAGGCCCATGCGGGGACGTCGTGCGGGGACGCCACGGGAACGCCTGCTTCGGGCGGCGAGCAGTGAGCGTCTCAGCAGATGAGCGTAGACGTCGTGGGTGATCCAACGTGACAGCTGCTCAAGGTCACGTGCTCCGGCCAGCACCTCTACAACACTGCTTGCGAGGTTTTCGATCAGCGCGTGAGGGTCGGGAAGATCGCAACTGGACGTCGGCTGGTGGCCGAAGAACTGCTCTGCGTCAAAAACTCCGCGTCGTTCCCCTCGAGGACGCGTTGTACCTGTCTGATTATGCGCTACTGCGTTGCTCAACGTACTGGCTCCGTCTGTGCTTTTCGGTCTGGAAAATATGACCGG
>JBQELM010000403.1:0-2528 GCA_052103915.1 Mycetocola sp.
TGGTTGGGGAATGGGCTACCTCGGCGGCATCTTCCTGCTGCTGTTCCTTTACTTTGGCTTCATCTCACCGGACGTTGGCCTCTTTGGCGTCACGGGCGAGAACGGACTCGACGTCCGCATCTCCATGCTGATTGCCGCCGCCTGGTTTGGGCTGTCGGCCATTCCCGTGCTTTTTGCCGTTCGCGACCAGCCCCGCAGTGCCCCGGTCCCGCCCATCGGGTTCTTTGAGTCGTACAGGGAACTCTGGCGCCGCATCCGCGCCCTCTGGTCCGACCACCGCCCCGTGGTTGGGTTCCTCATCGCCAGCGCTGTGTTCCGCGACGGCCTGGCCGGAGTGTTCACCTTTGGTGGAATCCTGGCGGCCGGCACCTTTGGATTCCCTCCGGGCACCGTGATCCTCTTTGCCGTCGCGGCAAACGTTGTTGCCGGAATCTCGACGGTTGTGGTTGGCCTCCTTGATGACAGGATCGGGTCGCGGCTGGTCATCATCATTGCCCTGGCTGGCCTGATCGTCAGCGGTGGGGCCGTGTTCCTGCTTCACGACGGCGGCGCGACGGCGTTCTGGGTGTTTGGGCTGGCACTGTGCATGTTTGTTGGTCCAGCGCAGTCGGCGTCACGCAGCTACTTGCAACGGAACATGCCCGCCGGTCGAGAGGGAGAGGTCTACGGGCTCTACGCCACAACGGGCCGAGCGGTGTCCTTCCTTGCCCCAACCGCCTTTGCCCTGGCGGTGACACTCGGCGGCGCGCAGTACTGGGGTGTCATCGGATTGATTGTGGTGCTCTCGGCCGGGCTGGGGCTCCTGCTCCTGCTGACCCCGTCGGAGCGACGCACCCGCGCGTGACGCTGAGCGCGTCACCCTCACGAGCTCAGGGCCCTACCGCTGGGCCTCGTCAGCCTCACGAGCCGCAGCCGGATCGGTACGCTCCCCCGCGTCAGTTTCATCCGGGCCGGAGGACGATGGCTCCGTTAGCGATGCCCGATAGGCAACAACGTTGGACTGGCGATGAGCGCGGAGCATCCTCTCGATCTCCTCGGCCGACGCTCCACCGTCGATAGCGGTTAGCAGAGCAGCATGCTCAGCCACCACATCCGCCGCCCGCTCTGGCGTCAGGACAACGGCAGCGGCGCGCATAGCGGCCGCCTTCATGGCCTGATTTTCCAGCGCGGACAGGAGATAGCGATTGGGGCAGCGTTGAACAAGAATCCGGTGAAAGGCCAGGCTCGCCGCGGCAAAGTCGTCACCATCGTCGGCGGCGACCGCTGCGGCAAGACGATCGTTCTCACCACGAAGCGCCGCGATATCTGATGCACGCAGCCGAGGAACGGCCAGCGAAACAACGATCGACTCGATAGCTCCGTGCGCTTCAAGGAGCTGGGCCAGCTCCTCCGGTTCGGGACGAACCGCACGGAATCCGCGCTGGTGCACGTATTCAACGATTCCGTCCGCCTCAAGCCGCCTCAACGCCTCACGAACCGGTACCTGACTCACGCCGGTTTCCTCACCAAGACGCGCGATCACAAACTTGTGGCCCGGCGGGTAGAGGCCACGTGCGTGCCGGGAGGCGACGTACTCGTACACCCGCTCGGTCTTGCTCGGCTCTCCGGCCATTTCGCGCTCACCCACCCCCTCATCATGCCGTGCCACGACCACGACCACGACCACGACCACGACCACGACCACGACCAGCCCATCAGCCGCGTCAGCTCCGCACCGGCGAGAGAGTCCTTCAGCCTGCCAGACGTCGGCCCCTCCCCGACCGATGTCGATCCGGCCCCAAGTGGTGCCCTACGCCTCCCCGCATCACCAGTGTGGGTACCCCGTTTCAGCTATCGCAAAATGTATACATTTTTATTACGCTGAGGGAGGCGAGTCTATGCGGACCCCACCGGGACGGTCGGCTCGGCCAGCCGGGCACTACCGTGCTCCGGCTCCTTCGGTTCAAAAGAAAGCGGAACCCATGTCCGACACCATGACCGCCGCGGTCGTTCACACCTTCGGTGCACCACTCACCCTCGAAGAGGTCGCCATTCCGGAACCTGGCCCCTTCGACGCCCTCGTCAAAGTTGACTACACGGGCGTCTGCCACACCGATCTGCACGCGATCGACGGCGACTGGCCGATCAAGCCAAGCCCTCCGTTCATTCCAGGGCACGAGGGACACGGCATCGTGGTTGCAGTTGGCGACCAGGTCACCAACGTTGCGGTCGGAGACCGTGTCGGAAACGCCTGGCTCTGGAGCGCCTGTGGCGAGTGCGTGTTCTGTCTCACCGGGCGGGAGACCCTCTGCGAGAAGCAGCAGAACGGCGGCTACAGCGTCAACGGCTCCTTCGCCGAGTACATGCTTGTTGACTCCCGCTACGCCGGGATCATCCCCGAGGGCGTCAACCCGGTCGAGATCGCCCCGATCCTGTGCGCCGGTGTCACCGTGTACAAGGGTCTCAAGGTCACGGACACCAAGCCGGGCGACTGGGTCACTATCTCCGGTGTTGGCGGACTCGGCCACCTGGCCGTTCAGTACGCGGTT
>JBQELM010000404.1:0-2520 GCA_052103915.1 Mycetocola sp.
CGACAACGTCGGACCGCTGGTTGACTCCTACGTTGAGGACAAGCCCCTCTCCGTCGCCCTGCACGAGATCAACGAGGACAAGCTCGTCCTGAAGCCGATCAGCGAGTAACTCCCATGCACACGCTGGGACGTTCCCTGTGAGGATCGTCGTCGGAGTAACGGGTGGCATCGCCGCGTATAAAGCGGTTGGTGTCATCCGTTCTCTTGTTGAGTCAGGGCATTCGGTTCAGGTGATTCCTACCGAGGCGGCGTTGAAGTTTGTGGGGCTGCCCACCTGGGAGGCGATTTCTCGCAACCCGGTTCACACCTCGCTGTATGACGGTGTGGCAGAGGTGCGCCACGTCTCTCTTGGTCAGGGGGCTGACGCGATCCTTGTGGTGCCCGCAACGGCGAACACAATCGCACGTCTGGCGTCGGGGGTGGCCGATGACCTGTTAACCAACACGATCCTGGCCTCAACCGCTCCGTTGCTCCTTGCACCGGCAATGCACACCGAGATGTGGCAGAACGCCGCAACCGTGGCCAACGTTGACCTGCTGAAATCGCGCGGTGTGCACATTGTTGGCCCCGGCGTTGGTCGGCTGACCGGTTCTGATTCTGGCCCGGGTCGCCTGGTTGATACCGAGGTGATTCTTGAGGCTCTGAACAGGGTTGTGGCCCCGGCCGGTGATCTATCAGGACAGCACATCCTGATTTCTGCCGGTGGGACACGTGAGCCGATTGACCCCGTTCGATTTATCGGGAACAGGTCAAGCGGCAAGCAGGGGGTTGCCCTGGCCACCGCGGCACGGGACAGGGGAGCGTCGGTGACTCTTGTCGCCGCTCACCTGGATGTGCCGGTACCGTCCGGCGTGACGCTGGTTCAGGTCTCACGTGCGGCGGAGCTTGCCGAGGCGATGCGGGATGCCCAACCACTCGCCAGTACGGTGATCATGGCTGCGGCCGTCGCTGATTTCCGGTCGGAGAGCGTTGGCACTCACAAGATCACAAAGCAGGACACGGGCGAGCGCGTGACCATCACGCTTGTTCAGAACCCTGACATTCTTAAGGACCTTGTGGCGCACGCTCCCGAGGGACAGGTTGTGGTGGGCTTCGCTGCAGAAACCGTCGATTCTGATGAGGAGCTTCTGGAACGTGGCCGCGCAAAGCGGGAACGCAAGGGCTCTGACTTCCTTGTTCTCAACAGCGTTGGGATCAATCACGGTTTTGCCCAGGACCGTAACACTGTCATCGTGATCAACTCTGCCGGGGATAGGGTTGCCAACGTAACAGGAGACAAGTTGAGCGTTGCCCACCGCATTCTTGATGCGGTAACCGGGCAGCACTCGCAGGCCGCTGGCTAAGAAGAGCCGGCCATCATCGGTCATGAGGGATAGTGCTTTGTTCCTGAATTGACCGGCACAGCGTGTTGACGGGGAGCACCTCCACCGGGCACACGCTGTATGCAACACATGACAACCATCGAACATTTTGAAGGACCACCGTGACTGAACTGCGTTTGTTTACCTCTGAGTCTGTGACAGAGGGCCACCCAGACAAGATCTGCGACCAGATTTCCGACTCGATTCTTGATGCACTCATCGAAGCTGACCCGGCGAGCCGCGTGGCCGTTGAGACACTTGTCACGACGGGGCTTGTCCACGTCGCCGGTGAGGTGAGCACCTCCGGCTATGTTGAGATTCCCGCTCTGGTTCGCGAGGTTGTGACCGATATCGGTTACACCGGCTCGGACGTCAGTTTTGATGGCGCCTCCTGCGGGGTCACCGTGTCCATCGGTCAGCAGTCGCCGGACATCGCCCAGGGCGTGGATTCAGCGTATGAGGCCAGGGAACAGGCGAGCGTTGACGAGCTTGACCAGCAGGGCGCTGGCGATCAGGGCATCATGTTCGGCTACGCAACCAACGAGACCGCCGTGTACATGCCAACGGCCATTCACATTGCGCACCGTTTGGCCGAGCGTCTGACCGAGGTTCGTCGTGACGGTACCCTCTGGTATCTCCGCCCTGACGGCAAGACGCAGGTGACCATCGGCTACGACGGCCACACACCCGTGACCGTTGAAACCGTTGTTCTGTCTACTCAGCACCACGAGGACATCAGTACGGAGCAGCTCCGTGCCGACATCAACGAGCACGTCATCAACCCCGTTCTTGCCGGCACGGGACTTGACGTGTCGGACGTGACCCGGATCATCAACCCCACAGGACGGTTTGTGATCGGCGGACCCAAGGGCGACGCCGGTCTGACCGGACGCAAGATCATCATTGACACCTACGGTGGCGCGGCCCGTCACGGTGGTGGCGCGTTCAGCGGCAAGGACCCGTCAAAGGTTGACCGTTCGGCCGCCTACGCCCTCCGTTGGGTAGCCAAGAACGCGGTCGCCGCTGGTTTTGCCGACCGGCTTGAGGTTCAGGTTGCGTACGCGATCGGCAAGGCCGCGCCGGTTGGCCTCTATGTTGAGACCTTTGGCACCGCGCACATTCCGGAGGAGACAATTGTCGCCGCCATTCGTGAGGTCTT
>JBQELM010000405.1:0-2517 GCA_052103915.1 Mycetocola sp.
CGACCGTCGCCTCAAGCAGTACCCGCACCAGTTCTCCGGCGGTATGCGGCAGCGCGTGCTCATCGGTATGGGACTGGCCGCGCAGCCCAAGCTCCTGATTGCCGACGAGCCGACCAGCGCACTGGACGTGACCGTTCAGCGGGTCATCCTTGACCACCTGGAGACGCTCACCCAGGAGCTCGGCACAGCCGTGATCTTCATCACGCACGACCTGGGCCTGGCCGCTGAGCGTGCCGAGCAGCTTGTCGTGATGTACAAGGGCCAGATTGTTGAGGCCGGCCCGTCGAAGGAGATCCTGCAGCGCCCTGTACACCCGTACACCAAGCGTCTGGTCGCCGCAGCACCGAGCCTGGCCTCACGTCGTATCCAGTCGGCAGCGGTCGACGTGGCCGACATCGACTACACGCCGGCGACGGCAGCGGTTGGTGTTGACCTGGTTGCCCAGGCGAGCGAGCGGGCGGCAGACAACGCGGCGGCGGTGGCCTCAGCCCCGGTCGCCATCGAGCTGGAGAACGTCAGCAAGGTCTACAAGATCCGTCAGGGTGCGGGCCGTGGCGTTGACTTCACCGCCGTCGACGACGTCTCGTTTAAGGTCCGTAAGGGAACAACAACCGCGATTGTGGGTGAGTCCGGCTCGGGCAAGTCAACCATCGCGAAGATGCTCCTGAAGCTGGAGGACACGACAGCGGGAACCATCCGCGTTGACGGTAAAGACATTGTCTCGCTGAACAAAAAAGACACCTTTGCCCTGCGTCGTCGGATGCAGCCGGTGTTCCAGGACCCCTACGGCTCCCTTGACTCCCTGCAGTCGATCGGCAGCATCATCGCCGAGCCGCTTGAGGTTCACAAGGTGGGGACGCGTGCGGACCGGACCAAACGGGTGAAGGAACTGCTTGATCAGGTGTCGCTGCCGCAGTCGCTGATGAGCCGGTACCCGAACGAGCTCTCCGGTGGGCAGCGTCAGCGCATCGCCATCGCGCGCGCCCTGGCGCTCAAGCCCGACATCGTTGTGCTTGATGAGGCCGTGTCGGCTCTGGACGTTCTGGTTCAGGCTCAGATCCTGCAGCTGCTCAACGACCTGCAGCAGGAGCTTGACCTGACCTACCTGTTCATCACCCACGACCTCGCGGTCGTCCGGGTGATTGCCGACAACGTCTGCGTCATGCAGAAGGGTCGCATTGTTGAGGCGGCGAGCACCGACGAGGTGTTTGAGTCACCGGCCCAGCAGTACACCCGTGACCTGCTCGACGCGATCCCCGGCGCGGGGATCCAGCTGGGTCTGTGAGTGTGAACGGCCGCCCCACCCCGGATTCGGGGGAGGGGCGGCCGGTTCCGTCTGGAGCCGGTCGCACCATCATCAAGACCACCGCCGGTCGCGGGGCGCTGATTGCGCTTGGCGCTGTCTCACTGTTTTTGGTTGGTGATGCAGCGGTTCGCGGCCACTGGGAACTTGCCCTCGCGGTCGCGCCGTGGGCGGCGCTCCTGTGCTGGTTGCTGTACATCCTCGCCGTCCGGCCGTCGATCAGCTACGACTCCGACTCGGTCACGGCACACAACATCGTCCGATCGCTCAGCGCCGACTGGGCGGACGTGGTGGATGTTGACGACAAACACCAGGTCAGTTTGAACTGGCCAGTGGCGACAAGATTCGCTGCTGGGGTGGGCCGACCTCTGCTCGCCCTTACCGTGGTTTTGGTGCCATTCGGGCCCGATTTGTGGCCAAGGCGTCCGCACCTGCACCGTCTCCGCTTGACGATCTTGAGGCCACCTGGCGTCAGGCCGCACCGCGGCGGCGCGTCAACCGCGAGGCTCGTGTTCGGGTCGAGTGGAGCGTGCCAACGCTGGTGGTGACGGCTGTGATTCTGATCTGGGCTGGCGCATCGCTGGTGCTTTGAGCGGTGACTTTTGGGTGATATTCCGGTGACCGTTCGTCCGGGTATCGGCTTCAGCGTCGCCAGAGCCGCGCCCGGAAGGTAAGATAAATTCGTTAACTGTGGGGTGCTCCCTCAATTCGCGCCTGGAGCAGACCCCTCACACACCCGTCGCGGGCCTGTCGCCCGGAAATAGATCAAGGAAAAAACTTTTATGGCTCTTGCCACGCGCTCTGACCTCCGCAACGTGGCTATCGTCGCCCACGTCGACCACGGCAAGACCACGCTCGTGGACGCCATGCTCAAGCAGACGAACTCCTTTGACGCCCACACCCAGGTGGACGACCGTGCCATGGACTCCAACGAGCTCGAGCGCGAAAAGGGCATCACGATCCTCGCCAAGAACACGGCGATCTCCTACAACGGTGAGCACGCGACCGACGGACCGATCACCATTAACGTGATCGACACCCCGGGTCACGCCGACTTTGGTGGAGAGGTCGAGCGCGGCCTGTCCATGGTTGACGGCGTTGTTCTGCTTGTTGACTCCTCAGAGGGCCCGCTGCCCCAGACCCGCTTTGTGCTGCGTAAGGCGCTGGAGGCCAAGCTTCCCGTGATCCTCGCGGTCAACAAGACCGACCGTCCC
>JBQELM010000406.1:0-2513 GCA_052103915.1 Mycetocola sp.
GTCCTGCCGGTGCTCCTTGTCCTGTTGAACTTTGTTGGGGTGTTGTCCGCATCCGCCATCATCTCGGGATGGCGGGTGGCCATTCTGGTGATTGTGCTGTTCTGCGCACTGGCGACTCCAGCGGCTGACGTCATCTCGATGTTCATCCTCGCTGTCCCGATGATTGTGCTGTATTTCGCCGCCTACGGTGTTGCATGGATCCACGACCGGCGGCTTCGCCGAAAGAACGACGCCCTCGAGGCAGAAACGGCACAGTTGTGACCTCAGATGAGAGCCCCCTGTCACCCGCTGAGCGATACGCGCGGTCGCGGCTGACCTCACAGCGCGGCCTGTCCGCGTTTATGAACTCGCTGTCGGTTGACCTTGACCCGTTCCAGATTGAGGCCTGTTCCCGGCTGGAAAAGGGTGATGGGGTTCTTGTTGCGGCTCCCACCGGCGCAGGTAAAACGGTTGTCGCCGAGTTCGCCATTTTCCTTGCGCTCCAGACCATGCAGGACAAGGTTTTTTACACGGCGCCGATGAAGGCGATCAGTAACCAGAAGTATCAGGAGTTCTCCGAGCGTTTTGGTCACGACAACGTTGGCCTGCTCACCGGAGATACCTCTATCAATCCCCGCGCACGCATTGTGGTGATGACCACTGAGGTACTGCGCAACATGATCTACGCGGACTCGGATCTCCTGGACGATCTGAGCTTTGTTGTGATGGATGAGGTCCACTATCTCGCCGACCGGTTCCGTGGGGCTGTGTGGGAGGAGATCATCATTCACCTCTCGCCGGAGACCCGGCTGGTTGCTCTGAGCGCAACCGTGTCAAATGCCGAGGAGTTCGGCGACTGGATCCAGACCGTTCGAGGTAACACCTCCGTCATCGTGTCGGAGCACCGTCCCGTTCCCCTGAACCAGCACGCCCTCTTCGGCACACAGCTTCTTGACCTCTTTGATGGGGATCCAGAGGATCGCAGGGTAAATCCCGAACTGGCTCAGTTGAACAGAGGAGCAACCCAGACACGCGGTTCGGCGCGGGGCAGGGGTCGGCGCGGACGACCGGCACAGCACCGTGAACACCGCGGGCCACGAATTGAGCGCGCGCCACGCTGGAAAGTGGTTGAGCTTCTTGACGACGCGGATCTTCTTCCGGCGATCTTTTTTGTTTTCAGCCGCGCCGGTTGTGATGACGCGGTTGAGCAGATCCTTCGTTCAGGAATCCAGCTGACCACCGCAGAGGAACGTGCGCGAACACGAGAGATCGTGAATCGTGTACGGCTCACTCTGACCGAATCCGAGCTGTCTACCCTCGGTTTCTGGGGCTGGCGAGACGCGCTGGAACGTGGTGTCGCGGCCCATCACGCCGGGATGCTTCCGCAGTTCAAAGCGGTGGTTGAGGAACTCTTCCAGGAGCGCCTTCTCAAGGTCGTTTTCGCAACGGAAACACTTGCACTCGGGGTCAACATGCCCGCGCGCACTGTTGTCCTCGAACGGCTGGACAAGTTCAACGGCGAGTCACGGGTTCCGATCACGGCGGGGGAGTACACCCAGCTCACGGGCCGAGCGGGTCGCCGCGGTATTGATGCTGAGGGCCACGCTGTGATCCAGTGGAGGGATTCTCTTGCCCCCGAGGCGGTTGCTCAACTCGCCTCACGGCGCAGTTACCCGCTGACGTCCAGTTTCCGCCCCAGCTACAACATGGCGATCAACCTGATTGAACGTTTTGGCCGGGACCGCTCCCGCGAAATCCTTGAGTCGTCGTTTGCGCAGTTCCAGGCGGACCGTCAGGTTGTTGGCGCGGCCAGACGGGTCAGGGATCAGGAACGAACGCTTGAGGGGTATCAGGAGGCCATGGAGTGCCACCTGGGCGATTTTACGGAGTACATCCGCATTCGAACCAGGCTCTCTGAGGCCGAAAAGCGGAGCTCACGAACACGGACTCGCGCTGAGGCCGCAACCCTTCAGCAGCAGATCGATGAGGACCGCCGTCTGCTGAAAACCCATCCGTGCCATGCCTGCTCTGAGCGAGAAGACCACGCACGCTGGGCTGGCCGATGGCGCTCGCTTCAGGCGAGTACCGCTCAGCTTCGGCGGGACATCGCAACACGAACCGGAGCGGTTGCCGCAGTTTTTGATCGCGTCACCGAGGTCCTGCACGAGGCGGAGTATCTGTTGACCACCCCCGAGGGCGAGGTTGAGGCCAGCCCGACCGGACGCATGCTCGCCCGAATCTACGGTGAGCGGGACCTGCTGGTGGCGGAGGCTCTGCGTCGGCACACCTGGCGTGATCTTGACCCGGCATCGCTCGCCGCGATGGCGGCGTGCATGGTGTACGAACCGCGCAGAGACGATGACGAGGTCCCCGAGCAGTTCCTGCCGAAGGGCTCCTTCCGTCAGGCGCTGGCAACCACCATCACGCTGTGGGAGCGTCTGGAAGGGATTGAACGAGCCCACAGGCTCCCGGGAACATCACCAATCAATGCCTCTCTTGCTCCGGCCATGCACCGGTGGTCGCGAGGTGGCGAC
>JBQELM010000407.1:0-2509 GCA_052103915.1 Mycetocola sp.
ATCACCGTGGCTGACAACCATCAGATCGGTGACCCCGGCCTCGTGCGCGTGAATGGCAGCGCTGAGCCCCGCAATCCCCGCGCCGATGATCAGGACCGTTGTCATCGCGCACTCGCACCGGACGTTGTCGGGACTGTTGCCAGCATCCGCTCGAGGGCAACCCGGGCGGGAACGCTGACGCTGCTGTCCACGGTGATCCTGTTCAGCACCGTTCCCTCGCGCAGGCCGTCAAGCACCCAGGCCAGATACCCGGGGTGAATGCGGTACATCGTCGAGCAGGGGCAGATGACGTCGTCCAGGCAGAAGATCGTGTGCTGAGGGTACTCGGCCGCCAGCCGTTGCACCATGTTGATCTCGGTCCCGATGGCGAAAACCCCGCCGGGTTCTGCGGCGGCAATGGCCTTGGCAATGTAGTCGGTTGAGCCGGACTCGTCCGCGGCGTCAACGACGGGCATCGGGCATTCAGGGTGGACGATGACCCTGACGCCGGGGTGCTCCGCTCTCGCCTTGGCAATCTGATCCGTGGTGAAGCGGCGGTGCACGGAGCAGAACCCGTGCCAGAGCAGGACCCGCGCGTCCAGGAGCTCGGCGTCGGTGTTGCCTCCGCGAGGCTTGGTCGGATTCCACATGGGCATGCGCTCAAGTGGCACACCCATGGCCTTGGCCGTGTTGCGCCCCAGGTGCTGGTCGGGGAAGAACAGCACCCGCTGCCCGCGCTCAAACGCCCACTCGAGCACGGCGCGCGCGTTGGATGAGGTGCACACGATGCCGCCGTTGCGACCGCAGAAACCCTTGAGGGCGGCGGAGGAATTCATATAGGTCACGGGGATGATGGGAGCGAGGCCATCCGGGGTGCTCTCGCCGTAGATCTCCGTCAGTTCCTGCCAGCAGGCCTCAACCTGGTCAATGTTGGCCATGTCGGCCATTGAGCACCCGGCTGCGAGGTTGGGCAGGACAACGGCCTGGTCTGGTCTGGACAGCATGTCGGCGGTCTCGGCCATGAAGTGGACTCCGCAGAACACGATGGTCTCTGCCTCGGGGTGCTGAGTTGCTGCCCTGGCCAGTTGGAAGGAGTCGCCGACGTAGTCCGCGTACTGCACGACCTCGTCCCGCTGATAAAAGTGGCCAAGGATGAGCAGGCGCTCGCCGAGTTCGGCGCGGGCTTCTCGGATGCGCTGGTCAAGGAGCTCGGGGCTTGCCGTCCGGTAGAACTCCGGCAGTGCGCCCTGGGTGGGGGCGTTGCCCGGGATGGGGTCGCGCAGCGAGGCGCCGGGGCCGTAGCCGGGCAGGCCAAGGTCAAACGTCCAGGGCTTTTTGGCGAGAGCGGGGTCGCAACTGGATCCGGCGGCGCTGCCGGTGCTGATGAGCTGGAGGGTGGCGTCAACGGAGGCAAGGGTGGTCATCTGTGGTCCTCACGGGAGTGGGTGGGTATGACGGTCGCCGCCAGGGGAGGGGTTCTCTGAAAACCTGGCGGTGGAGCACTGCGCAGGGCTGCGTTGCTTCTGCGGTTCTGCGGTTCTGCGTGGAGCTGTGGTGCTGTGGTGCTGGGGAGCTGTGGTGCTGGGGAGTTATAAGGCGGAGCGGTCGGAGCTAGACGTCAAACAGGGGGCCGTGGTCGGCCATGTCAACGTCGTCGCGCGTTCGGTACAGGCGGGCAGGGCGGTGACGCCCGCCGGTGCGGTACTCATCGGTGATCTCAATGGCGCCGGACGACTCCACCTGGCGTCGGAAGTTGGCCGGGTCAAGTCGCGCGCCCAGGATTGCTTCGTACACGGCGCGCAATTCGGCGAGGGTAAAGAGTTCCCCCACAAGCGCGTGCGCCACCTGGCTGTACTCAAGTTTGGACCGGAGCCGCCAGAGCGCGTAGGCGACGATCCTGTCGTGGTCAAACGCGAGGTCGGTCAGGCCGTCTGCCGGAACCCACTGCACGTTGTCACGCTCGGCGGTCTGGTCGGCTTCGTCTGGGCGCACGAGGGCCCAGTACACGATGGACACCACCCGATCGTGGGGTGAGCGGTCAACCTCACCAAAGGCGTACAGCTGCTCGAGGTATCGAGGGCTCAGGCCCGTCGTCTCTGCGAGAGTACGCGCGGCGGAGGTCACCAGATCCTCCTGGGGCGTCAGCGGTCCGCCGGGGAGAGCCCACTGGTCTTTGAATGGCTCTCTGATTCGCTTGACCAGCGGGATCCACAGTTGTGGTCGTGCGCCGGGGGAGCTTCGGTGCAGCGTGAAGATGACCGTTGAAACGGCAAGCTCAACGGCGGCGCTGTCGGCGGCGGTGCTCGAACTGCTCATGGGGGAGAGTCACTTTCAGTTAATGTCGCTGTCACCCTAAGTCGGTGGACTCATCTTAGTGTCACAGTGACCTGAACATGCAAATCAATCGCCTGTGGACCGTTGGCGCTCGGTGATCCGAGTGCCCAGCGCCCAGCGCTCGGGGCATGCGGGCGCGGATCAGCGGCTGGTCTGCGCGGGCACAAGCAACTCAGGCCACCAGCCCGCGGCCAGC
>JBQELM010000408.1:0-2502 GCA_052103915.1 Mycetocola sp.
GGCTCCCGCTGATGGTGATGATGCCGCTGCTCCTGCCTCCTCGATCGCACTCCGCAACAGATCTGACGACCGGAAACACAGGCGTAACCGGGCGCACCTCAGCGGGAAACACGACAGGCATAACCTCACCACAACACGTCGCGCTCCACGGGACCCCAGCCACCACCGCCCGTGCTCAGCCCGCCTCACCGAGGAAGGACATCGCTTCACGCATGCCAGTCACCAGCCCCCACCCCACCCGACACACCCGACGCGGCCCCCTGCTTCTGGCCGCCGTGGCCCTGTCAGCCACCGCACTCGTCCCCGCCACCGCCGCGACCGCCGCACCGGTTGAGTTTGCCGGACCGGAGCTGACCGCGCCGGGCACAGCAACCGTCGGCGACGTCATCACCGTGGCCCTGACCGCGGACCAGGTCGCCGACCTGTACGCCTACGACATCAGCCTCAGCTACGACCCGACGCTACTGGCCCCCGTTGACGACAGCCCCGTTCTGCCGGACGGCGGGCACTCCAGCAGCCGTTTTGACAACGGTACAGCCGAGCTGACCCACACCCGGTTGGGCGGCTCCCCCGGCCTGAGCGGCGAGCAGTCACTGCTGTCGCTTGACTTCACCACACTGGCCGCCGGTGACGCGACCGTCAGCCTGGCCGCCGGGGAGCTGGTCAGCTCAGACCTGGAGCAAACCACCCTGAGCACCGAGCTGAGCGCATCAACCACCATCGCCGCCGACCCCACCGCGGGGTCCGACTCCTCCGCGAACGCCGGGACCAGCGCCGACGCGGACAGCAGCGCGGCCGGGTCGGCGAACGGCTCAGCTGACGGTTCCGGCACGGACGCAGCCGGTTCAGCCGATGCGTCCGGTTCCGACGCCTCCGCTGGCTCGGACGGCACAACCGGCTCCGACGGCACAACCGACGACTCAACCGCAGCACCCGCCGCGGGCTCAGCCGGAACACCGCTGGCCACAACCGGAGCACAGGCCGGTGCCCTCGCCGCCGCCGCCGCGTTCGCCGGAGCACTCATCGCCCTGGGCCTGACGCTCGCCGCCCGCCGGAAGAAGGTTCAGCCGTGACCGCCGCCCGCTCCCACACCCCCACCAGTCCTCGCAGAAAGACCACCCCAACGATGACCCGCACGCGCAGACGAGCAGTCGCCACCACCGCCCTGCTGGGCACAGCCGTTGCCCTGGCCGCCCAAACCCCGGCCGTTGCGGCACCGACCACCACCGGCGCAGCGATGCTCGCGCCGTACTACACCGAGCTTGACCTCACCGGCGACGGTGCCGTCACCGCCGCAGACCTTGACGTGGCCACCGCGGCACTGGGCACGCGCAGCGGTGACTCCGGCTGGGACTCGGTTGCCGTCATCGACCAGGACGCCGACGGCATCATCACCGTCGCAGACGTGGCCGGCCTGTCCCAGCGCATCATCTACAACGACGGCCCGTTTGACCTGATCGAGGCGACAACCGTCGACATGCAGGCAGCGATGAACGCCGGGGTGACGACCTCCGTTGAGATCACCCAGGACTACATCGACCGCATCAGGGCCTACGACACCACCGTGGTTGACACCTCGGGAAGCGGCCGCGCACTCAACTCCATCATCACCGTCGGCGACGAGACCGCGCTCCGTGCGGCCGCCGCCGCGGACGCCACCCGCGCCGCCTCCGGCATGACCAGCATGCTGCTGGGTGTTCCCGTCGCGGTGAAAGACAACTACAACACCGCAGACATGGTCACCACCGGTGGCTGCTCCTGCTGGGACACCAACCAGACCAGCACCGACGCCGCCATGGTCAGCGGTCTGCGTGAGGCCGGAGCCGTCATCCTGGCCAAGGCCAGCCTGGACGAGTTCGCCTACGGTTTTGCCTCCGAGTTCACCTCGTTCCAGGCCGCCGGCACCTCCACCCTCGTCGCCAGCCCGTACGTGACCTCCCGCACCGCCGGAGGCTCAAGCGGTGGAACGGGTGCGGCGATTGCCGCCAACCTGGCCGGCGTTGGCTTCGGTTCGGACACGGGCGGCTCCATCCGGGTTCCCTCGTCCTACAACCAGCTCGTCGGAATCCGTCCGACCGTCGGACTGGCCAGCCGCGACGGCATCATCCCGCTCGCGCTCAGCCAGGACACCGGTGGACCCATGACCCGCAGCGTCACCGATGCGGCCGTCTCCCTCGACGCCGTCGTCGGCATCGACCCGGCCGACCCGGTCACGCAGGAGCAGTCGGGCAAGGTTCCGGCCTCGTACACCTCAGCCCTGGACGAGGACTCGCTTGACGGCGCCCGGATCGGCTACTTCCCCAGCATGCTCGGCAACAACGCCACCACCACCCGCCTGTTCAACGAGTCAAAGGCGGCCATGGAGGCCAAGGGCGCAACCGTTGTGGAGCTGACCGCTCCGGAGGACCTGGCCGCTGTCCTGAACGAGGGATCCGGCTCAACCACCGAGTTCAAGCACGACCTGAACGAGTACGTGAACACCCACCTGGCCCCGCAGGTTGC